>NZ_JBJLRI010000089.1:0-15010 GCF_050871405.1 Kineococcus esterisolvens | reverse complement strand
GCGGGGGCGCCGCCTCTTTGGCGCGCGCCCCCCCCCCCCCCCCCCCCCCCCCCCCCCCCCCCCCCCCCCCCCCCCCCCCCCCCCCCCCGGGAACTGGCCGCGGAACTGGTGCGGGGCCTGCTGGGGTGGTCCCCCGACCCCCTGGACCTGGTGCCCGCGCTGGCGTGGTGCCGCCAGAACCCGGACCTCGTGCTGCCCACGTTCCGCGACGAGGAGACGTGGCGGCAGTACGTCGAGGCGCTGGTGCGCGTGCTGGCGGAGGACCACCCCGAGGTGGGTGGACCCGCGCCGTTCGACCTCGACCGCGCGGTGGAGACGTACCAGACGATCTCCTGGGTGGCGCGCGTCGCGGCGGAACCCACGCCCGCGGCGGACGTCTCCCTGGTGACCGCGGCCGGGTGGTCGGCGGTTCCCGCTGCGGTGGACAAGGCGCTGCACGACCGCCCGGTGGTGCTGTCGGAGCACGGCGTGTACGTCCGGGAGAACTACCTGGCAGCCGTGCGTTCCGGCGCCGACGCCGCCGGCCGGTTCGTGCCCACGCGCCTGGCGCGGGGGCTGACGCGGCTGGCGTACGCCGTCTCGGACGTGGTGACGCCGGTCGCGGAGGCGAACGCGGCGTGGGAGGAGGGGCTGGGCGTGGCGCCGCAGCGCATCGTGGTCATCCCCAACGGGGTTCCCGCACCGGGCGCTCCCGCACCGGCACCGCGCACCCGCACGGTCGTCAGCGTCGGCCGGCTGGACCCCTTGAAGGACGTGCCGACCATGCTGCGGGTGGCCGCGGCGGTGCGCCGCCGCGTGCCGGACGCGACGTTCCTGCACTACGGCCCCGTGCCGCGCGGTCAGGAGGAGTACGCGCGCTCGTGCCACGAGCTGCACACTGCGCTGGGGCTCGGTGAGGGGTTCCGGTTCATGGGCCCCACCAAGGACCCCACGGGCGTGGTGCGCGAAGCCGACGTGGTGCTCATGACGAGCATCTCCGAAGGGTTCCCGATGTCCGTGCTGGAAGCGCTGTCGCAGGCGCGGCCGGTGGTCACCACGCTCGTGGGCGGGGTCCTGGACGCGATGCGCGGCGCGGGCGTGACGGCGCCGCCCGGGGACGTGCACGGACTGGCGGACGCGGTCTGCGCGCTGCTGCTGGACCCGGGGTTCGCGGAACTCCTGGGCACCCGTGGCCACGCGCGGGTGACGAGGCTGTTCGGGCAGGACCGCTGCCTGGACGGGTACGCAGCGGTGCTGGGGGCGCTGGCCACCGACGTGCGCGGCACGCCGGCGGTCGCGGACGGCACGGGGACGGGAGCGCGGTGAGGATCACCGAGGGGCAGGCGGCGGCGCGAGTGCACGCGGCGCTGGGCAGGGAACCGCAGGACG
Source organism: Kineococcus esterisolvens (assembly GCF_050871405.1). Classification (NCBI taxonomy): domain Bacteria; kingdom Bacillati; phylum Actinomycetota; class Actinomycetes; order Kineosporiales; family Kineosporiaceae; genus Kineococcus; species Kineococcus esterisolvens. The sequence goes on along the minus strand of NZ_JBJLRI010000089.1, from coordinate 13,642 downwards.
CGCTGGAGTCGGCGGTCGTGCTGGAGGCGTGGGGCGGGCTGGTGCCGCGGGTGGCGATGCCGCTGGCGCGCGGCACCGCCGGGACGGCGGCGCGCCGGGCCCGCGCGACGGCGACCGCCGCACCGGTCAAGCGCCCCCGCGAGGTGACGCCCAGCGATCCCCGGGAACTGCTGGGCCTGGTCGCCGCGCTGCTGGCCACGACGGCGTGGGTGGCCCCGCTGGCGGTGGAGTTCGGCACGGCGGTCACCGAGGGGGCGTGGAAGCTGGCGCTGCCGGTCAGCTTCGCGCTGCAGTGGCTGGTGCGCCGCCGCTGGCTCACCGACGCCGACGGCCTGGGCCGGCTCCGCGCCGAGCGGGGCCTGCTGACCGCGGCGGGCGCGGTGTCGGCGCTGGTGCCCCTGGGGGTGCTGCTGGCACCGGAGCGCAGCCTCGCCGCCGCGCTCCTGGTGACCTGGGTGGGCAGCCTGGTCGTGGTGGTGCGCGGCTGGGGGGTGCAGTACGCGCTGGGCCTGGTGCTGGCGGTGGCGGCGGTCCACGCCGGGCTGCCGGTGCGCGCGGACGTCCTGGCGGTGGTGCTGCTGACGCAGGCCGCGGTGGTCGCGGCGCTGCTGACGACGCCGCGCTCGTCGAGCCCGCCCACGCCGTGGGGGCGCTCGCTGCCCGCGGGGGCCGTGGGCGGCGCGACCGCGCTGCTGGTGGTCCTGGACCCCTCGGTGGGGTGGGCGAGCGCCTCGGCGTTCCCGGTGGTGGCGCTCGTGCCCTCGCTGCTGGGGAGCATCTGGGCCAACCGGCACCTGGACCGGGTGTGGACGGTCCTGCTGGACGTGCTGGCCTCCACCCGGTTGCGCGAGCACGCCCGCTCGCGCGCCGCCGAGGTGTTCGGCGGGATCGTGGCGGGCGCCTTCGCGCGGCTGCTGCTGCTGACGACCGCGTCCTCGCTGGTGCTGGGGGCCGTGCTGCACGCCGACGGGGCCGACCCGGCCGCGGTGACGGCCCTGCTGCTGGGTCTGGGGTGCTTCGGCGTGGTGGGTTTCCTGGCGGGGGTGCTGGAGTCGTACTCGCGGCTGGGGTCGGCCGGGGCGGTGGTGGTGGTGGCGCTGGCCGCCGAGGTGCTCGCCGGCGCCGGGGTGCTGGGCGACGCGGTGCTGCCGCTGGCGGCGGCGGCCGTGGCGGCGACCGCCACGGCGGTGCCCGCGGTGGTGCGCCTGGTGCGCCAGCCGGCGAGGACGCTGGCCACGATGCTCTGACGTCCATCGGGTCTCCCGGTGGACGTCAGTAGGCGCGTGCGTCGATCTGCGCCGCGGTCACGGAGCGGTCGAACTCCCCGCCGGGCACGATCGTCCGGGACGGCACCTCCGCCCCGGCGGCGACCCTGCGCAGCAGCCGGGCGAGCTGCTCGCCGAACAGCGGGTCGCACTCGACGACGTGGGCGATGTCCCCGCCGGCCAGCGCGCGCAGCGCCTCGCGGGTGCCGTCGACGGAGACGACCCGCACGTCCACGCCGGGCCGGCGGCCGGCGGCCCGCACCGCCTCGACCGCGCCGAGGGCCATGTCGTCGTTGTGGGCGAACACGAGGTCCACGTCGGGCCAGGCCTCCAGGGCGGCGGCGGTGACGTCGCGGCCGCCGGCGCGCGTGAAGCCACCGGTGGCGGCGCCGGCGACCTGCTCACCGGCCACGGCGCGGAAACCCCGCTGCCGGCCGACCTGCGCGCCGGAGCCGAGGGTGCCCTGCAGCTCGAAGACCCGGGCTCCCGGTGCGTGCTCGCGGACCCAGCGCCCGGCCCGTTCACCCTCGGAGCGGAAGTCGGCCCCGAGGTGGGTGGCGTAGGCGTCCGGCAGGTCGGTGGCGATGCCCCGGTCGACCAGGACCACGGGGACGCCGGCGGTGCGGGCCTCGCGCAGCACCTCCTCCCAGCCGTCCTCGACGACGGGTGAGAACGCGATGACGTCGACGTCGTCGGCGACGAAGCGGCGCAGGGCCGCGATCTGCCCCTCCTGCTTCTGCTCGTCGTCGCTGAAGGTCAGCTCGAAACCGGTCGCGGGCGTGAGCGCCGCGCGGATCGAGGCGGTGTTCGCGGCGCGCCAGCTCCCCTCGGCGCTCAGCTGGGAGAACCCCACGCGGATCGGCTCGCCGCCGCCGCCGCACGCCGCGGGCACCAGAGCGGCACCGGCGGCGAGGACCACCACCAGCACCCGCGCACCCCGCCGGACCCACCGTCGCACCACAGCACCTCCCCCGGACGGGATCGGCACCGCGCCCGGCCGCCTTGAACGGCCGTGCCCGGCGCAGTGCCCGGCGCAGTGCCCGGCGCAGTGCCCGGCGCAGTGCCCGGCGCAGTGCCCGGCGCAGTGCCCGGTGCCGTGATCGGCCGTTCGGGTGGTGCGGGTGCGCTGCGGGACCACGGGGCGGGGCAGCCGCTCACGTCCGGCGGGCGCGGCGCCGATCCCTGCGAGGTGGAACGGACGACGGACCGGGCGCTGGTGCGCCGGCTGCGGGAGCGCCCGGTGTGGCAGCACCTGGCGGCCCTGGTCGTCGTCCCCCTGCTGGCCACCGGCGCCGTCGCGACGGCCTCGGTGGCCGACCGGACCCGTGAGCTGCAGGTCGCGGGGCAGGCGGGTTCCCTGATGCGCGCGGCCACCGAGCTGGACGCGCTGCGCCGCGCGGTGGACAGCGAACTGCTGCCCACGCTGACGCGCAACGTCACCCGCGACCGGGTGGACTCCGCAGCGGCGGGTTTCGGCCGCGACCGGGCGCAGACCTACCTGGAGGCGGTGAACCGGGTGCAGCTGGCCCGGCAGGTCACCGACCGCGCCGTCTCGCGCATCCCCGCCGGTTCCCCGGCGGCGACGCGCACGGCGATGGCCGTCGAACGGCTGCGCACGGTGCGCTCGGCCGCGGACCAGGGCACCTCCAGCACCGACGCGCTCGCCGGGCTCTACCTGGACCTGTCGGACTGGCTGGCGCACGCCGAGGTGGAGGTCATCACGCGGACCACCGCGACGGGCCTGAGCGAGCGCAGCGCGCTGGCCGTCAGCGACGTCACCCTGGTGGCCGAGCTGACGCGGCAGGCCAGCCGGGAGGTCCCGGTGACCTTCACGGCGCGCGTCCTGACGGGCAGCGCCCAGGTGCGGGCCCGGCAGCGCTCGGCGCACGTCGTGGGCACCTACCGGGAACTGGCCGGCGGGGCGGCGGGGCTGTCGACGGCGCAGCTGCGGCTGCACTGGGCGCAGGCGACCGGGAGCGCGTCCGCCCAGCTGCTGACGCAGGCGCTGAGCGTGGAGACGATCGCCCCGGGCCGGCTGAGCGGACCGCGGCTGCTGGAGCTGTCCGCGGCGAGCGCGCAGCGCGACCGCGACCTGGCGGCGTTGCTGGGGAGCGCCGTGGACACGGCGGTGACGGCGATCGACGAGGAGCGGGAGAGCGCCGCGGCGCGCTTGCACGCCACGACGCTGCTGTACCTGCTGGTCCTGGCGGGTGCGCTGGCGGCGGCGTTCGCGCAGGGCCGCTGGCTCGCCCGCGCCCTGTGGCGGCTGGCCGAGGCCGCCCGCCGCGTCGGGCGGGGCGAGCTCGTGGAGGTCCCGGAGTCGGGGCCCGGGGAGATCCGCACCGCCGGGCGCACCCTCGCCGGTGCGGTGGCGGGGCTGCGGCAGGTGCAGGAGCAGGCCGACGCGCTGGCCCGCGGCGACCTGGCCGCCGCGCTGCGCGCGCAGCCCGTGCACAGCCCGCTGGGCGAGGTGGTGCACGGGTCGGTGCAGCAGCTGGTGCGCGCGGTGCAGCAGCGCGACGAGCTGCAGACGGAGCTCGCCCACCAGGCGGCGCACGACCCCCTGACCGGGCTGCCGAACCGCGCGGCGGCGCTGCGGTCGCTGGCGCACGCGCTGCACCGCGCCGGACCGGACGGCGCCACGGGACTGCTGTTCGTGGACCTGGACGGCTTCAAGGCCGTGAACGACACCGCCGGTCACGCCGCGGGCGACGAGGTGCTGCGCGAGGTGTCGCAGCGGTTGCGGGTGTGCGTGCGCGACGGGGACGTGGTGGGCCGTCTGGGCGGTGACGAGTTCGTGGTCCTCGTCCGGGACGTGACGGACGAGGCGAGCCTGGTGGACCTCGGGGAACGGGTCGTCGCCGCGGTGCGCCGCCCCCTGGAGGTGCGCGCCGAGCACGGCACCGTCGCCGCGGGCCGGGCCGTGCGCATCGGCGCCTCGGTCGGTGTCGCCGTGGCCCGCGGGGGCGGTGAGGGCGCCGAGGCGCTGCTGGCGGAGGCGGACTCGGCGGTGTACCGGGCGAAGTCGCGCGGGCGCGGCCGGGTGGAGGTGTTCGACGACGCGCTGCGCGCCGAGCTGGCCGCCCGCTCGGACCTGCAGTCGGCGCTGCGCGACGGCCTGCGGCGCGGGGAGCTGACCCTGCACTACCAGCCGGTCGTGGACCTGGCCGACGGCTCGCTCGCCGGCTACGAGGCGCTGGCGCGCTGGGACCGCCCCGGCGTGGGCCCGGTGCGCCCGGACGTGTTCGTCTCCGCCGCCGAGACGTCCTCGCTGGTGTGCGACCTGGGTCGCTGGGTGCTGCACGAGGCGACGGCGCAGCTGGCGCGCTGGCGCACCGAGCGCCCCCGCGCCTGGCCGGCGGCGGGCGGGGGGCCGGAGCCGACGGTGGCGGTGAACGTCTCCGGGCGGCACCTGGCCGACCCGCGGCTGCTGGAGGACGTGGCGGACGCCCTGGCCGCGTCCGGCCTGCCGCCGCACCTGCTGGTGCTGGAGATCACCGAGACCGTGCTGGTCGACGACCCCTCGGCCACGGTCCGGCTGCAGCAGCTGCGCGCCACGGGCGTGGCCGTCGCCATCGACGACTTCGGCACCGGTTACACCTCCATCGGGCAGCTGCCGACGACCCCCGCGGACACCCTGAAGATCGACCGCAGCTTCGTCGCGTCGGACGACCCCGGCCGTCGCGGGCTGGTGGTGCTGACGGTGCAGGCCGCCCACACCTTCGGCCTGCGGGTCGTGGCCGAGGGCGTGGAGGAACCGGAGCAGCTGCGCTGGCTGCGCGAGCAGGGGTGCGACACGGCGCAGGGGTACCTCCTCGGGCGGCCGCTGCCGGCGGTCGAGGCCGCCGCCTGGGCGCTGCCGGCGCTCGGGACCGCCGTGGTGTGACGGACGACGCCGCAGCGGCCTCAGCCGGCCGCGCGCAGGGCGGTGACCGCCGTGCCGAGGTCGTCGACGGCGAGCGCGTCGGCCATGCCGACCAGCTCGAGCACGCGCCGGGGGCGCGTGCCCCTCGGGGCGACCACCCGGAAGGGCGCCCCGCCGGCGGCGCAGGCGCGGGCGAGGTGGTCGACCAGGCGGACGCCGCCGCTGTCGAGGAACGTCGCCCCCGACAGGTCGAGCGCCACCGCGCGGGCCCCGGCGACGAGCGACGCCGCTCGCGGCAGCAGCGCGGGGACGACGGCCGCGTCCAGCTCGCCGGTCGCGGCGAGCACGCGCAGCCCGTCGGCCTCGTCGGGCAGCGCGCGCAACGTCACGCCGCACCCCCCCGCAGCGCGTGCCGCAGCACCAGGCGAGTCCCCGTGTCCGACGGCTCCACGCGCACCTCGTCCACCACCGCCCGCATGATCCCCAGTCCCCGCCCCCGCTCGTCCGACGCCGTCCTCGCTCGCCACCGCCCCGGGTCCGCGACGGTGATGAGGACGACCGGGTCCCGCGCCGGGCCGGCGGGACGGGTCAGCTCGGCCCGGACGGTGACGTGCTGCTCCGGTCTGCCGCCGCACCCGTGCTCGACGGCGTTGGCCACCGCCTCCGAGGCGGCCAGCACGAGGTCCTCGGCGGTCTCCTCCTCCGCGCCGCGCTCGGCCAGCCAGGCGCCCAGCTCCCGCCGGAGGGGGGACAACCCCGTCAGGTCGGCGGCCACGCGGCGCTCGAGCACCGGTCCCGACCAGGACAGCAGCAGGACGCAGACGTCGTCGCGGGCGTTCCCGTCGTCGAGGAGCGCGCCGGTCAGCGCCTCCACGACCTCCTGCGCACCGAGGCCGTGCAGCGGCGCGACCGTGGAGAGCAGCACGTCCAGCCCCTCGTCCAGACCCTGCTCGCGCCGCTCGACCAGCCCGTCGGTGTAGAGCAGCAGGCGGTCGCCGGGACCCAGCTGCACGGTGTCCTCGCCGCGGTCGCGGGTTCCCAGGACGACGCCCAGCGGCGTCGACCGGCCGCCCCACAGGTACCGGGGGGGACCCTGCGCCGGCAGGAGCAGGGGCGGCAGGTGACCGGCGCACGCGTACCGGACGCACCCGTCGCCGAGGTCGAGCTGGGCGTGGACCAGGGTGGCGGTGCGAGCGGCCTCGACCTGGTCGACGAACCGGTCGAGGCGGGAGAGCACCTGCGCGGGCCCGGTGCCGGGGTCGGCGACGGCCCGCACCGCGCTGCGCAGCTGCCCCATGGCGACGGCCGCGCCCAACCCGCGCCCGACCACGTCGCCGACGACCACGGAGACGACGTCCTCGCCCGCGGTGAACACGTCGAACCAGTCGCCGCCGACCTCCAGCGCCTCCACGCCCGGCCGGTAGACGGTCGCGAAGGTGAACCGCTCGTCGTGCGGGTGCTCCCCCGCCAGGAGCGATCGCTGCAGCTGCTCGGCGATGCCGGCGCGCTCCTCGTAGCGGTGGGCGCGGTCCAGGGCCAGGCCGGCCTGCTGCCCGACGGCGGTGTGGACGTCGACGCTCGGGGGTTCGGCGCCCGCGCCGCGGTCCAGCGTCAGCGCGAGGACCCCGTGCAGCGCCGTCTGCCCGCGCAGGGGCACCAGCAGGTCCTCCCCGACGAGGACGGGTTCGCCGTGCACCACCTCGCCGAACGGCGGGGGCCGCAGCTCGACGACGGCCCCGGTGGACCGCCGGGGCGACAGGCCGCCGTCCTCGCCCGTGAGCCAGACCGTGCCGGCCGACGCGCCCAGGGGCGCCACCGCGGTCCGCAGCAGCGCGTCGGCGACGCCGTCGACGCCCACGGCGCGCGACAGCGCCGCGGTCACCGCCTGCAGGGCCCGCAGGCGCGTCTCGGAACGCTCGGCCTCCCGCCGCGCGGCGACGAGCTCCCGCTCGTAGCGGGAGCGGTCGCCGGCGCTGGACAGCGCCACGTGCACGACCTCCGCGGGGCCGTCGCCGGCCGTGGTCAGCACGGCGCTCATCAGGACGGGCAGGCGCCCGCGCGGGGTCCGCACCTCCACGGCGACCTCGTCGAGGCGCCGCTCGACGAGCAGCAGCGGTGCCAGGTGGGTCTCCCAGAAGATGCGGCCACCGACGGTCAGCAACCCGCTCAGGGTCCGGCTGCCGACGACGTCCTCGCGCTCCAGGCCGGCCCAGTCGAGCAGGGTCCGGTTGGCGTCCAGCACCGTCCCGTCGGGGCGCAGCGTCAGCAGGGCGCTCGGTGACCGCTCCCAGGCCTCCCGCGCCGGGTGCTCCGGGTGCTCCGGGTGCTCCGGGTGCTCCGTCACGCGGCGAGGTAGTCGGCCACGGCAGCGACGACCTGCTCGGGCGCGCTGAGGTTCGGGCAGTGGCCGGTGGTGTCGAGGACCACCATCTCGCTGCCCGCGAGGTGCTCGTGGACGTAGCGGCCCACCTCGGGCGGCGCGATGACGTCCTCACGGCTCTGCAGGACCAGCGCGGGGGTGCGGACCCTCGGCAGGTCGGCGCGGTTGTCGGACAGGAAGGTGGTGCGCGCGAAGCGGCGCGCGATGGCCGGGTCGGTGCGGCAGAAGCTGTCGGTGAGCTCCCGGCCCAGCTCGGGGCGTTCGGGGACCCCCATGATCATGGGCGCGACGTGGGCGGACCAGCCGAGGTAGTTGTCGTCCATGGTGGCGAGCAGCTCGTCGATCTCCTCCCGGCTGAAGCCACCGCGGTAGCCGGTGTCGTCGACGTAGCGCGGGCTGGGTCCCACCAGGACCAGGTGCGCGAACCGCTCGGGCCGCTCGGCGGCCGCCAGGACCCCGATCATCGCGCTGACGGAGTGGCCGACGAACACGGCGGGCGGCAGGTCCAGGGCCTCCAGCACTTCCAGGACGTCGGCGGCGTACCCGTCGAGGCTGCTGTGGCGCACGGGGTCGTAGGCGGCCAGGTCGGACCCGCCCGCACCGACGTGGTCGAACAGGACGACGCGGTGGTCGGCCTCGAACGCCGGGGCGACGTGCCGCCACATCAGCTGGTCGCAGCCGAACCCGTGGGCGAAGACGACCGGGGGGCCGCCGGGGCGGCCCGTCACCGTGACGTTGTTACGGCGGAGGACGTCCATGCGGTCAGGTTATGCCCCGCTCCGCCCCGCGTCGCTCCACGCCGTGCAGCGGCGGGGCTCCCGGCGCCGCCGGACGGCCGGCGCCCCGGCCTCAGCCGGCGGCGGGCACGCTGCGGACCGGTGCCAGCAGGTGCTCCGGACCCGCGAGCTCGAAGCCCGGGTGCTCGAGCTCCACGTGCTGGTGGTCCCCGTGGTCGTCGACCCGGTAGTCCCGCGCGACCTGCGGGGTGGCTGCGATCTCGCGCAGGGCCGAGCCCAGGGCGGCGATCTCCTGCAGCGTCGTGGTGCGTCCCGCGCTGGCGCGCACGGCCCCGGGCAGGCGGTGGCGGGCGCCGGTGCGCACGTCCCGGTGGAACTGGTGCACCTGCTCCTCCGTGAGCGCGAGCAGCCGGCTCACGTAGGGGTGCGCGCAGAAGCAGCCGCTGCGCACGCCGATGCCGTGCTCCTGGGACAGCCGGGCGGCCAGCAGCCCGTGGGGGACGCCGTCGAGGTCGAAGGCGGCGACGGGGACGCGGTCGGCACCGGTGGTGCCGTAGCGGCGCAGCCCGGGGACAGCGGCCAGCTCGGCGTCCAGCGCCCGCGTGAGGGCGCCCTCGTGCTCCCGCAGCGACGCCCAGCCGGCGGTGAGCTCGGTGGCGGCGGCCTCCAGCGCGACGACACCCAGCACGTTGGGCGAGCCGGCCTCCTCCCGGTCGGGGCCGTCGGCCCACACCACGTCGTGGTGGGACACGGCGCTGACGGCGCCCCCGCCCACCAGCATCGGTTCGCCCTCGGCGAGCAGCCGCCGCGGGACCACGAGGGCACCGGCTCCGTAGGGGGCGTTCAGCTTGTGGCCGGACAGCGCGAGGACGTCGATGCCCGTCGCGCTCATGTCGATCCGCCGGTGCGGCGCGAGCTGGGCGGCGTCCACCACGACGAGGACCCCGCGGCGGCGGGCCTGCCCCGCGATCTCCTCGAGCGGCGGGACCCAGCCGGTGACGTTCGACGCCCCGGTCAGGGCCAGGACGGCGGGCGCCGGGCGCTCGTCCAGCGCCGCGACGACCGCCGCGGTGTCGAACACGCCGTCGGTGCCGACGTCCACGACGCGCAGCCGGGCGTGGCGCTGCCAGGGCAGCAGGTTGGCGTGGTGCTCGACGGCGGTGGTGACGACCACGTCGTCGCGCCGCAGGCCGAGGCGGAAGGCGATGAGGTTCAGCGCCTCGGTGGTGCCGCGCGGGAACAGCACGACGTGCGTGGCCGGGTCCGCCCCGACGAACCGGAGCAGGGACTCGCGCGCTCCCTCGTAGCGGGCGCTGGAGCGCCGCGACTTGGCGCCCGCACCGCGGTGCACGCTGGAGTACCAGGGCAGGAACTCCTCCACGGCCCGCGCGACGGCGAGGGATGCGGACCCGGTGGCCGCGTTGTCGAGGTTGACGTAGCGGCGCGTCCCGCCGCCGACGACGGGGACGCGCAGGTCGTCCCCCACGAGGCGGGCGCGCCCGGGCGCGGAGTGGCTGTGCACCCCGTTCCCATCGGTGCCACCGCGTCCGGTCTTGAGCGGGTCACCGGTCAAGGAGCGGGGCCCGTCGGCCGATCGGGAACGGGTGAGATCCCACGCGCCGGCGACCGGTCCTGCTGCCGCCCGGCGGCTCCCCTTCCGCATCACCCGTCGCGTCTTCTGGGACCTGGCGGTCTACATGGTGGGCCTGGGCCTGGGCGTGGGCGCCATCTTCCCGCCCTTCGCCGTGCTGCTGGGCGTGCCGGACCGCTACGCGGACCGTTCGTCGTTCCAGGCGGCCTGCCTGGTGGCGGGGTTCCTGGTCGGCGCGGTGAACTACGCGCTGTGCCGGGCGGTCGTGGGAGGGCGGCTGGCCGTGCTCACCGAGCGGTTGCGCGCGGTGGCGGGCACGATCGCGCGCGGCAGCCGGGGCGGCGACTGGTCGCCGGTGACCTCGGCGCGCATCGAGGTCGACTCCGACGACCAGCTGGGCACGACGGCCACGGCGTTCAACGACCTGCTGGACGCGCTGGAGGCCGGCGAGCACTTCCGCTCGCTGGTCCGCAACGCCTCCGACGTGATCACGGTCGTGGACCCGGCGGGCACCATCACCTACCAGACCCCCTCGGTCGGGTGGGTCCTCGGGCACCGGCCCGCCTCGCTGGACGGCACGGACTTCGTCGCGCTCGTGCACGACGAGGACCGGCCCGCTTTCCGGGCGCACCTGAGCGGGGTGCTGGAGAACCGCCCGCAGCCGCCGTCCGTGGTGTGCCGCGTGCGGCACCGCGACGGCTCCTGGCGCTGGGCGGAGACGGTGGCCGGGAACCTCCTCAGCGACCCGGCCGTCGCCGGGGTGGTCCTCACGACCCGGGACGTCAGCGACCGCCGGCAGCTCGAGGAGCGCCTGCGGACCCAGGCCTACCACGACCCCCTCACCGGCCTGCCGAACCGGACCCTGTTCATGGAGCGCCTGCGCACCGCGGAGCGGGAGGGGGAGCAGGCGCCGCGGGCGGTGCTGTTCCTGGACCTGGACGACCTCAAGGCGGTCAACGACGGGCTCGGGCACGACAGCGGCGACGCGCTCCTGCAGGCCGTGACGGCGAGGCTGGGGACCTGCGTGGAGGAGGGCGACGTCCTCGCCCGGTTGTCGGGCGACGAGTTCGCGGTCCTGCTCAGCGGTGCGCGGGCCGCCGAGGCGGGCGCCGTCGCCGAACGGGTCCTGGAGTCGCTGCGCGAACCGGTGCGGTTGCTGGACCGCTACGTCCACACCGGGATCAGCATCGGCATCGCCACCTCCGCGACCTGCGCGGCCAGCGGGATCGGGCTGCTGCGCGCCGCGGACGTGGCCATGTACGTCGCCAAGAGCACCGGCAAGGGGCGCTGCGAGGTGTTCCAGCCCGCTCACCACGCGGCGGAACTGGACCGCGAGCGGCTGCGCGCGGACCTGCACCGCGCCCTCGACGAGCAGCAGTTCACCCTCGCGTTCCAGCCGATCGTGGAACTGGGCACCGGCAGGATCGACGGCTTCGAGGCGCTCCTGCGGTGGCACCACCCTCAGCGCGGCATGGTGCCACCGGCCGACTTCGTCCCGCTGGCGGAGGAGAACGCCCTCATCGTGCCGATCGGCCGCTGGGTCCTGCAGGAGGCGTGCGGGCAGGCCGCGCGGTGGCAGGCGGAGCACTGCGCGCGGCTGAAGGTGAACGTCAACGTCTCCGCGCGGCAGTTCCAGCACCCCACCCTCGTGCGGGACATCACCGAGGTCCTCGCCGCGACGGGGCTGGACCCGCACCTGCTGACCCTGGAGATCACCGAGACGCTGCTGGTGCAGGACACCTCGCAGACCGCTGAGAAGCTGCGCGAGATCAAGGCGCTGGGCGTGCGGATCGCGCTGGACGACTTCGGCACCGGGTACTCCTCGCTGAGCTACCTGCGGCGCTTCCCCATCGACGTGCTGAAGGTCGACAAGTCCTTCATCGACGGGGTGGCGGACAACCCGGAGGACCGCACGGTCACCGGTGCGGTGGTGCAGCTGGGGCGGACGCTGGCGCTGACGGTCGTCGCGGAGGGGATCGAGAGCGCGGAGCAGGTCAGCACCCTGGTGCAGCTGGGCTGCCCGCTGGGTCAGGGGTACCGCTTCTCGCGCCCGGTCTCGGCCACCGAGGCGAGCAGGCTGGTGGGCGAACGGCTGCTCGTGGGTGCGCTGAGCCCCACCGGCTGACGCCGCCACCCCCGCCCCGCTCCGGGTGGCGGCGCAGGCGGGCCGGGGATCCGCGGCTCGGGCGGTGGTGGGGTCGCAGGAGGGGACGTCGGCCGGTGGCGGACGACGCGAGGAGCACTGCCAGCACACCGTCGCCGACGCCGCCGTCCGTTGCTTGACGCCCCCCGCAGGCACACCTACCCTCGCGGTAAGCGTTTTCTCTGAATCGATCCAAGTCCCGGTCCGGCACCGCCGGCCCCCCGAGCAACGGAGCTCAGCAGATGAAGAAGCGATCCGTCCTCACGCTGGCCGCGGCCCTCTGCGCCGGCACGCTCGGCCTCACCGCCTGCGGTGGCGGCTCCGGCGACGCGGCCGCCGACGGCCCCGTGACCATCGACTACACCTGGTGGGGCAGCCAGGACCGCGCCGACCGCATGACGAAGGCGATCGCCGCGTTCGAGTCCTCCCACCCGGACATCAGCATCAACCCCAACTTCACCGACTTCGAGGGCTACTGGCAGAAGCGCGCCACCGAGGCCGCCGGCGGCGGCCTGCCGGACGTCATGCAGTTCGACCTCTCCTACCTCCGCCAGTACGCCGAGCGCGGCGCGCTGCTCGACGTGGAGGAGCTGGGCGACGCCATCGACACCAGCGGGATCGAGGAGAGCCTGCTGCCCTCCGGGCGGATCGACGACGCCACCTACGGCGTGCCGATCAGCACGAACGCGCTCGGGCTCTTCTACAACCCCGCGATCCTGGAGCAGGCGGGCGTGGCCGCCCCCACCCCGGAGATGACCTGGGACGACTACCAAGCGTGGATCCGCGAGGTCAGCGAGAAGGCGCCCGAAGGCGTCTTCGGCAGCGGCGACTACACCGGGACCTTGTGGCTGTTCGACATGAAGCTGCGCCAGGAGGGCAAGCAGGCGGTCACCGAGGACGGCGAGCTGGGCTTCACGAAGGCCGACCTGAAGGAGTGGTGGGAGTCCACCGCCGCCCTGCGCGCGGACGGTTCGCTCATCTCGGCCGAGCGCACCACCCAGCTGTCCCCGGTGTCGGTCTTCGGCGCCGGGGAGACGGCCTCGGAGTTCAGCTGGGACAACTTCCTGGCCGGCTACCTGACGGACACGGGCGCCCAGCAGCTGGAGATCGTCGCCCCGCCGAGCGACGGCGACGACCACGGCCTGTTCCTGAAGGCGTCTATGCTGTACTCGATCGGCAGCAACACCGAGCACCCCGAAGCCGCCGCCGAGTTCATCGACTTCATGGTCAACGACCCCGAGGTCGGTGAGATCTTCGGCACCTCCCGCGGCATCCCGGCGTCGAAGGCCCAGCGCGACGGCGTGACCTTCGAGGGTGCCGACGCCCAGATCGTCGCCTACGAGGAGTCCATCGCCGACGAGCTCGGCGAGAGCCCCGCGCCGCTGCCCATCGGGTTCGGCACCCTGGAGACGAACTTCAAGCGGCTCGGCGAGGACATCAACTACGGCCGCCTCACCGTGGACGAGGCCGTGGACCAGTGGTTCACCGAGGCCGAATCGGCGATGCAGCAGTGAGCGCCGTCCAGGAGCAGAAGCCCCGCGACCTGGCCACCGCACCCGTGGCCCCCCACGACCCGCGGGCACGGCGGGCGGTGTCCCGCCCCGGGTAAGCCTTCCTGGGACCGTGGGTGATCGTGTTGTTGTTGCTCACACCCGGTCCCA
>NZ_JBJLRI010000088.1:0-15468 GCF_050871405.1 Kineococcus esterisolvens | reverse complement strand
GCGGTCCTCAGGGCAGGACCGCGCCCGGCCGGTGGTCGTCGTGCGGCAGATCGCCCGTGACGGTCGCCAGGACCTCCAGAGCCTCCAGCTGGACGGGCCCGGAGGTGGTGAGGAAGGCGGTGTCGGCCGCGTCCCGGCCGGTGCCGATGCGCAGCAGCGCCGCGCGCGGGGCGAGCCGGGTGGCGTCGACGACCTCCCAGGAGCCCTCCGGAGCGGCCTCCACGACGGCGTGGAAGTCCATCGGCGACAGCCCGGGGGCGTAGGCGGAGCACAGCCGTGCGGGCACGTCGAGCGCGCGCAGCACCGCCGCGGTCACGTGCGCGTAGTCGCGGCACACGCCCTGCCGCGACAGCAGGGTGTCCAGGGCGGTGTCGCCGGGGCCGCTGGAGCCGGGCACGTAGTCCAGCTCGGCGTGCACCCACGCGGCCACCGCCGCCGGCAGCTGCGCGCGCGGGACGTCGCCGAACCGCCGGGCGGCGAGCGCGCCCAGGCGGTCGGAGGGGCAGTAGCGGCTGGGGCGGGTCGCCTCCCAGCGCTCCAGGTCGCCCAGCGGGGCGGCCGGGCGGCGCTCCACCCGGGCGGTCGCCGCGTACTCCACCCGCACGGGGCCCGCGGGGGCCTCGAAGCGGTGCAGCACCGCGCCGGCGCCGGCGTCGACGGCGCGCACGGGCACCGCGCCGCCGGCCCCGTCCACGCGCAGCGTCTCGGTGAGCAGGCGCACGCCGGGCCGGCGGGCCACGGCCACGAGCAGGGCGGCGTCGGAGGGGGCCTCCGCGGCCAGGCGCAGGGCGGCGCGCACCGAGGCGGTGCGGGCGGGGGCGTCGGGCGCGCTGCGTGGGGTGTCCGGCACGCGGTGAGTGTGCCCGAGCGGCACCGGGGTGCGCCGGGGGAGCCGGCCCCCTAGCGTCGGGGCCGTGCACGTCGCCACCGCAGGAGCCCACGGCCAGGTCGCCCGCCACCTCACCCGCCTGCTCGCCGCCCGCGGCGACCGGGTCACGGGGCTGGTCCGCAACCCCGGCCACGTCGAGGACGTGGCCGCCGACGGGGCCCGGGCGGTGGTGGTGGACCTGGAGGCGGTGAGCGCGCAGGAGCTCGCCGGCGAGCTGGGCGGGGTCGACGCGGTCGTGTTCGCCGCGGGCGCCGGCCCGGGCAGCGGGGCCGCGCGCAAGGACACCGTGGACCGCGCCGCGGCGGTGCTGCTGGCCGACGCGGCCGAGCTGGCCGGGGTGCGCGACTACCTGCTGGTCTCCTCCTTCGGCGTCGACGCGGTGCGCGACGGGGCGGTGCCGCAGGGCGTGGACGAGGTGTTCGCGGCCTACCTGCGCGCCAAGCTGGCCGCCGAGGAGGAGCTGCTGGGGCGCGCGGCGAGCGGCCGCCTGCGGGTGACGGTCCTGCGGCCCGGGGGCCTGACGGACGCCGAGCCCACCGGCCGTGTCCACCTGGAGCGCTCGGTGCAGCGCGGCAGCGTGCCGCGCGCGGACGTGGCGGCGGTGTGCGCGGCGCTGCTGGAGGTCCCGGCGCCGCCCGGCGGGCGGGTCCTGGAGCTGGTGGGCGGCGAGGAACCGGTGGCGCAGGCGGTGGCGCGCGCGGCGGGCGAGGGTGGTCCGGGCGGCGCGGCGGGTGCGACAGACTAGGCGGTCCCACCGCTGCTGACCGCTGGAGGAACCGTGCCCGCCCTGCGTCCCGCCCCCCGTGCGCTGCTGCTGGAGAACATCCACGCGGACGCGCGGACCCTGCTGACCGAGGCCGGGTGGGAGGTGGAGACGGCCTCCGGCGCTCTGGGCGAGGACGAGCTCGTCGAGCGCCTGGACGGGATCTCCCTGCTGGGCATCCGCTCCACCACGCACGTCACCGAGAAGGTCCTGGAGAACGCCCCGGACCTGCGGGCGATCGGCGCCTTCTGCATCGGCACGAACCAGATCGACCTGTTCGCCGCGGCCGCGCACGGCGTGGCGGTGTTCAACGCCCCGTACAGCAACACGCGCAGCGTGGTGGAGCTGGCGCTGGCGGAGATCATCGCGCTGACGCGGCGGCTGACGGTCAAGGACCGCCTCATGCACCAGGGCGTGTGGGACAAGTCCGCCGCGGGCGCGCACGAGGTGCGCGGTCGCCGCCTGGGGATCGTGGGCTACGGCAACATCGGCTCGCAGCTGTCGGTGGTGGCCGAGGCGCTCGGCCTGAGCGTGTTCTTCTACGACACCGCCGACCGGCTCGCGCTGGGCAACGCGCGGCGCTGCGGCAGCCTGCACGAGGTCCTCGAGGTCGCCGACGTGGTGACCCTGCACGTGGACGGCCGCAGCAGCAACAGCGGGTTCTTCGGCGAGGCCGAGTTCGCCCGGATGCGCCCCGGCTCGATCTTCCTGAACCTCTCGCGCGGCTTCGTGGTCGACCACGTGGCACTGCGCCGGCACATCGAGTCCGGTCACATCGCCGGCGCGGCGGTGGACGTGTTCCCGCAGGAGCCGAAGAGCCGCGGGGAGGCGTTCGAGTCGGAGCTGCGGGGCCTGGACAACGTCATCCTCACCCCGCACGTGGGCGGTTCGACCGAGGAGGCGCAGGAGGACATCGGCCGGTTCGTCGCCGCCAAGCTGCGCGACTACGCCCTGCACGGCTCCACGACCCTGAGCGTGAACCTCCCGCCGCTGGCGACGGAGACCACGCCGGGCACGGTGCGCCTGGCCCACCTGCACCGCAACGTGCCGGGGGTGCTGGCGGCGATCAACCGGATCCTGGCCGACGAGGGCGTGAACATCGAGGGCCAGCAGCTGGCCACCCGCGGCGACCTGGGCTACGTGGTGACCGACATCGCCGCCGCGGCCTCGGAGGACGTGGGCCGCCGGCTGCGCGAGCTGCCGGAGACGGTGCGCGTGCGCCAGCTGGGCTCGCAGGACTGAGCCGGGCGCCGGTGGCCGCCCAGCCCCCGCAGCGGCTGCTGCTGCTCGCGGACACCCACCTGCCCCGGCGGGCGAAGGAGCTGCCGGAGCAGGTGTGGGCCGCGGTGGGCGACGCGGACGTCGTCGTGCACGCCGGCGACTGGGTGGACGAGCGGACCGTCCTGGCGCTGCGCGAGCGTTCCCGCCGGCTCGTGGGCGTCGCCGGCAACAACGACGGCGCCGACGTCCGCCGGCACCTCGCGGAGTTCGCCGCCTTCACCGCGGGCGGGGTCCGCTTCGGCGTGGTCCACGAGACGGGCCCGGCGGCGGGCCGTGAGCGGCGCTGCGACGGGTGGTGCGCCGGGGAGCTGGACGTGCTGGTGTTCGGCCACTCCCACGTGCCGTGGGACAGCACGACCCCGTCGGGGGTCCGGCTGCTGAACCCGGGTTCGCCGACGGACCGTCGCCGGCAGCCGGCCTGCACGTACACGACGCTGACCGCCGCGGACGGGCGGCTGCACGACGTGCGGCTGCACGCGCTGCCGCCGAGGCCGGCCCGGCGGTGAGGTCGCCGCCGGGCGCGCCGCCTCAGCGGCGTCCGCGCGGGTCGGGCTCGGGTCCGGGGGCGAACCCGGGGGCGGGTCCGGTGCGCCGGGCGAACAGGTCGGTCACCACGTGCCCCCTGGCCAGGCCCCGTGCCTCGAAGCGGGTCAGCGGGCGCCAGGTCGGCCGTTCCCGCACGCCCTCGTGCTCCAGCGCCAGTCCCGGTTCGGCGGCGAGCACCGCGGCCATCTGCTGCGCGTAGGGCTCCCAGTCGGTCGCGCAGTGCAGCAGCCCGCCGGGGGCGAGCCGGTCGGCCACCAGCGCCGCGAAACCCGCGTCGACCAGGCGCCGCTTGCGGTGGCGGGCCTTGGGCCACGGGTCGGGGAAGTACACCCGCACCCCGGCCAGGCTCCCCGGGGCGATCCGCTGCTGCAGCAGCAGGCGGCCGTCGCCCTCCAGCACCCGGACGTTGCGCAGGTCCCGCTCGTGCAGGCCGGCCACCAGCGCGGCGACCCCCGGGGTGTGGACGTCGGCGGCCAGCACGCAGGTGCCCGGGTCGGCCCGGGCCATCTCCAGGGTGGTGCCGCCCGTGCCGAACCCGATCTCCAGGACGACCGGGGCGTCGCAGCCGAACAGCGCGGGCAGGTCCAGCGGGTCCTCGCCGTCGGGGACGGCGAACCGGGCCAGGTGGGTCTGCAGGGCCGCTCGCCGGGTGGTGCCCATGCGGCCGCGGCGCAGCTTGTAGGAGCGCAGCGTGTCGTCCACCGCGTCGGCGGCGTCGGCGGCATCGGGGCGGGAGGTCACCGGGTCATCATCGGTCAGCGGGCGCCGGTGCCGTCCCGGTGGGTCAGCCCGGGGGCGCCCCCCACTCCCGCGCCAGCAGCTCGTAGGAACGTTCCCGCTCGGCGTGGTCGTGCACCTGCGTCACCACCATCAGCTCGTCGGCCCCCGTGGCGCTCACCAGGTCCCGCAGCCGGGCGCCGACGTCGCCGGGGGTGCCGGCCAGCACCAGGCCGGTGCCCTGGGCGGCGACGTGGCGCTCGGCGGGCGTCCACGCGTGGGCGGCGGCCTCCTCGGGGCTGGGCAGCGGGCCGGGACGTCCCAGCCGCAGGTGCGCCGTGGCCAGCTCCTGGGCGTGCAGCAGCGCCCGGGCCCGCTCGCCGTCCTCCGCGACGATCGCGCCGACGGCCAGGACGGCGTGCGGTTGCGCCCGCTGCGCGGAGGGCCTGAAGCCCTCCCGGTAGGTGCGCAGGACGGCGGCGGGGTCGGCGGTGCCGAAGTGCGCGGCGTAGGCGTAACCGGTGCCGAGCTCGGCCGCTGCGTGCGCGCCGTGGTCGCTGGAGCCGAGCACCCACACCGGTGGCAGCGGCACGTCCGCGGGCACGGCCCGCACGCCGGCGAGCGGGTGCCCGGTGGGGAAGCCGTCGGCGTGCCCGAGCAGCTGCGCGTACCGCTCGGCGAAGTCGTCGCCGCGGTGCGCCTCGCGGGCCCCGCGCAGCGCCAGCGCGGTGCGCCCGTCGGTGCCGGGAGCGCGGCCCAGCCCCAGGTCGATGCGCCCGGGGTGCAGGGCCGCCAGGGCCCGGAACGTCTCCGCCACCTTCAGCGGCGCGTGGTTGGGCAGCATGATCCCGCCGGCGCCGACGCGCACGGTGCTGGTCGCGGCCGCCACGGTCGCGATGAGGACCTCGGGCGACGAGCTGGCGACCGAGGGGAGGTTGTGGTGCTCGGCGAGCCAGTAGCGCCGGTACCCGAACCGCTCGGCGGCCCGGGCCAGGTCGACCGTGCGGCGCAACGCCGCCGACGCCGGTGTGCCGGCGGGCACGGGGGACAGGTCCAGGACGGACACCGGGACCGGGGCCGAGTCGCGGGCGAGGGTCACGACCCGGCAACGGGCCCTGCGCTGCGGCCGTTCCCGGGCGCCGCCGTCCGGGCCGGCGCCGGGCTCCGGGGGCCCCGCGGTCAGGGCAGGCGGACCGCGACGCGGGCCCGGGAGGCGTCGGCGGCCAGCAGCGTCTCCGGGGCCACCCCGGTCATCCAGTCCAGGAACCGCACGCCCTCGGCGCGCAGCGCCCGGTCCAGCACGCCGAACTCCAGCAGCCGCCCCGGCGCGTAGCGGGCGAAGCGGGTGCTGAAGCGGCCCTCCAGCACGCCGTAGCCGTCGCCGTCGCGCACGCCCAGCACGTACGCGGCGAGCTCACCGTCCAGGTGGAGGGTGGCGACCTCCAGGGCACCGGCCGCCGACAGCTCCCGGGCGCGGGCCAGCCACCCGGCGCGCCCGGCGGGCGTGTCCAGCGCGCACGGCAGGCCGTGGGCGACGTCGCGGTCCCGGTAGGTGGTCTCCAGGTGCGGCAGCAGGGCCTCGAGGTCCGCGGGGTCCGAGGTGAAGCCCACCCGGGCCTCCAGGCCGTCGGTGGCGAGCCGGTTGCGGGACTTGCGCAGCGTCTTGCGCGTGCCGTGGCTGAGGAGCTCGACGGGGTCGCCGGCGGTCGGGCGGCGCACCACCGGCACGGGGTCCAGGGCGTGCACAGCGGCGCCGGCGCCCGCGGCGAGGGCACGGGTGGCGGGCTCGTCGGGAAGGTCCTCCAGCTCCAGGCGCGTTCCGCGGGCGCGCGCGCCCGCGGCCAGGGCCCGGCCCAGCTCGGCCGCCTCCGGCAGGCTCGCGGCGGCCACGCCGGCGAGGTAGCCGCCGCCGCCGGAGGCCAGCGCGGTGCGGCACGCGCCGGGCGCGGTGGGGGAGGGCTCGTCCACCAGCACCGCCGCGGCCCGCGGGCGACCGCCCGCGTCGCGCAGGACCACCGCCCACGGCGCGGCGGCCGGCTGCACCGACAGGCGCGCCCGCCACCACGGCAGCCGCGCCGTCAGCGGCTGGCCGAGCGCGGCGGCCAGCTGCTCCACCTCGGGCAGGACCGCGGCCACTGCGGCCGCCCCCTCCACCTGCTGCGCCCCCTGCGCGGGCGCGGAGGCGCGGGGGACGGGCAGCACCCCGGGGGGCAGCTCGGGCCCGGCAGCGAGCAGGCTCACCGCGCCACCTGCGCCACCTGCGCCACCTGCGCCACCTGCGCCACGGGCGCCACGGGCACGGCGGGCACGGCGGGCACGGCGGGTGCAGCGGGGGCAGCGGGGGCGGGTGCGGCCGGCACCGGGGTCCCGCGGTACCGGGCGAGCCAGGCCTCCAGCTCCGCGGCCGGCAGGGCCTTGCTGTAGTACCAGCCCTGCACCACGTCGCAGCCGGCGTCGGCGAGCTGGCGGCAGGTCTCCGCGTCCTCGACGCCCTCGGCGACCAGCCGCATCCCCAGCGAGTGCGCCAGCATGATCGTGGAGCGGACGATCGCGAGGGCGCGCGGGTCCGAGCCCATGTCGGTGACGAAGGACTTGTCCAGCTTCAGGTCGTCCACCGGCAGCTGGCGCAGGTACGCCAGCGAGGAGTAGCCGGTGCCGTAGTCGTCCACGGCCACGCGCACCCCGCGGCGGCGCAGGCCGTCCAGGATGACCCGTGCCCGCTCGCGGTCGGCCATGAGGAAGTCCTCGGTGATCTCGATCTCCAGCAGGTGCGCGGGCACGTCCCTGTCGGCCAGCAGGCGCGCGACCCGGTGGGGCAGGCGCGGGTCCGCCAGCGACGACGCCGACAGGTTCACCGCCACCGCCAGCGGGTCCCCCGCCCGCAGCCACTCGCGGGCCTGGTCCATCGCCTGCTCCAGGACCGCCACCGTCATCTCCTCCATGAGCCCGGCGCCCTCCACGACGGGCAGGAACGCGTCGGGGAACAGCAGGCCGCGGGTGGGGTGGTGCCAGCGCACGAGCGCCTCGACGCTGCTGACGGCTCCCGTGCCGGTGTCCACCTTCGGCTGGTAGTGCAGCGTGAGGGTGCGCTTCTCGATGGCCTCGCGCACGAGCTCGGCGGTGGCGAGGCGGTCCCCGGAGGCGAACTCGTCGGCCTCCACGTCGTAGGTGAAGGTGCCCGCGCCGCGGCTCTTGGCGTGGTACATCGCCACGTCGGCGCGGCGCAGCAGCGTCGAGGCGTCCAACGCCTCCAGCGGCAGGACGGCGATCCCGGCGCTGGCGCGGACCCGCACCTGCAGGCTCTCCACGGTGAACGGCGCCCGCAGCACCTCGTGGACCCCCGCCGCCAGCAGCTCCGCCGCTGCCGTGCCGGAGGGCAGCAGCAGCGCGAACTCGTCACCGCCCAGGCGCACCACCTCCCGGGTGCCGTTCTCGCGCCCGAACTGCTGCAGACGGCCGCCGACGGCGCGCAGGAGCTCGTCGCCGGCGTGGTGGCCCAGGCTGTCGTTGACCTCCTTGAACCGGTCGAGGTCCAGCAGCACCAGGCTCACGGAGGAGGCGCCGCGGGAGCTCTCCAGCTCCTCCACCGCCCGGTACAGGGCGCGGCGGTTGCCCAGGCCCGTCACCTCGTCGGTGCGGGCCAGCTCGCGGCTGTCGGCGAGGTTGGCAACCTCCCGGAACGTCAGCAGCAGGCGGCCCAGGGCGGCCACCACCGTGGCGGCGGCCAGTCCCACGGCCAGCGGGTGAAGGTGCAGGACGTGGTCGGCCACGAGCACGCCCAGCGCCATGACGGTGGACAGCAGCGGGATCGCCAGGAGCGCCCAGCGGGGCAGGTGCAGACGGCTGCGCACGGTGGGCCAGCCGGGGGCCAGGCCCATGAGCACCACGCCCAGGATCCAGACCCCGTCGGTGAGCATGCCGGAGACGTAGGTGCCCATGGCGGTGCGGTACAGGTAGCTCAGGTCGGCGACCACGAACAGGACGAGCCCGGCCGCCAGCAGCCACAGGCCGAGCGGCGGCCGCCAGGCGTGCATGGACAGCAGCGCCGCCAGCAGGACCAGCAGCACCAGGTCCAGCAGCGGGGAAGCGGTGGTGACGGCCACGGCGGCCCACCCGGCGACGGGGGCCTCCAGGATGGTGTCGACGACGGCGGCGGCGGCGACGGCACCGACGGCCAGCCCCGCCACGACGCCGTCCAGCCACAGGCTCCACGCGAGGCGGCTCCCGGGACGGTGGGCCGCGAGCACCAGGGCTGCGAACGCCAGCGGGTAGAAGGACAGGAACAGCGCGTCGGACACCGAGGGGTACGGCGGCTCGGCCATCGGCCGCACCACGAACGTCCAGGCCACGTTCCCGGAGCCGTACACCGCCAGCCCGGCGCCCAGCAGCAGCGAGCCGGTCCGCCCGGTGGGGGAGCGCCACGCCCGGAGGAGGCACAGCGCCGCCGCGCACTCGTAGGCGAGGTTGTTCAGGACGCCGTCGAGGATGAACTGGTACCCCTGCTGGGGACGCACCCCGGGGACGGTGCCGAGGACGAACAGCAGCGGCGGCAGCAGCAGCACCGCCTGCAGAGCCGCGAACCGCCGCCGGCGGCGCGGGGCCGCGTCGTGCGGGACCGGTGTGGTCACGTCAACCTCCTGTTCGGGCGTCAGGAGGAAGTTCGGCGGGGCACGGGGTCCGCTGGACCACCCGAACGGGTGGCGCCGGGTGCGCGCGGACCGGTCCGGCGCTGCGCCGGCTCACCCCAGGCTCGTGACGACGGCGCCGGCCAGGACCGCGACGACCCCGGCGGCCTGCACCGGCCGCAGCCGCTCGCCGTGCACCTGGCGGGCCAGCACCACGGTGACCGCCGGGTACAGCGAGGCGAGGACGGCGACGACGCTGACGAGCGCACCGCGGGAGGCGACGGCGTAGGCGGCGGTGGCGGCCAGGTCCAGCAGGCCCAGCGCCAGCAGCGGCGGCAGGTCCCGGGGCCCGACGCGTTCGGCGCTGCGCCGCGCCAGCGCCGCCGCGACGACCAGTGCGGCGGAGGTGACGCGCATGCCCAGCAGCGTGGCGGGCACGGACGCGGCGCTGCCCCGCGCCAGCGCCCAGATCTCCACCCCGAACAGCACGGCGGCCAGCAGGGCCAGCCCCACGGCGGCACCCTGGCGGCCGGACCCACCCCGCAGGTCCGGCCCGGCGGACAGCACCACGCCGGTGAACGCGACGGCCACCCCGGCCAGTTGCAGGGGGGCGGGACGCTCCCCCGCGGCCAGGCCCAGCAGCACGGGCAGGACGGTGCCGCCGGCGGCGATCGGGGCGACCACGCCCATCGTCCCGCGCGCCAGCGCGGTGTACAGGGCGGCCATCGCCCCCGCCCACGTCGCCCCGGCCAGCAGCGACCAGCCCAGCCAGCTGCCGACCGGGCCGGCCGGGGTGCCGCCCAGGCCGCTGCCGAGCACGACCAGGAGCACGGCGCACGAGAGCACCTGCGAGACGGCGAGGACCTGCACCGCGCGCAGCCGCCGGCTGACGGTCCCGCCCAGGAAGTCGGAGGTCCCCCACAGCCCGCTGGCCAGCAGCGCGAGCGCCGCGCTCACGCCCGCACCCGGCGGGGACGGCTCGGGCGGTGTCGGGCAGCTGCGGGGATCACGGTCGAGGTGTCGGCGCCGCGCGGGCCGACCTTGACCGCCCGGCACCGTTGAGCCCACGGACGACGCGGACGGCGGACGGCGCGGACGGCGGACGGTGGACGGCGCGGCGGAGCCCGGGTGCCCACCCGCGCGGGGATGGGCACCCGGGCTCCGCCGGTGCGTCCGCTCAGCCGGTGCGCGCGCGGCGCACCGGCGGGCTCAGTGCTTGTCGCCGGTGATGGCGTCCTTCACCTTGGTCACCACGTTCTCGGCCTGCTGCGCCGCGGCCCCGGCCGCGTTGCCCGGCTTGGCCGGGCCCTGGCTGCCGTCGTACGTGACGAACTGCAGCGGGTCCGGAGCGGGCAGGATGCCCTGGTCGTCGGTCAGCGGCCGCAGCTCCTCGGTGCGGAACGGCTCGCCGTCGATGACGCTGCTCCCGGTCGCCCACAGACCCTCGCCGGCGCGGCTGCCCTCGGTGGAGGTGTAGAAGACGTGCGCGGCGTCCTTGTTCTCCCAGTCGCCGTTCGAGTTCTCGATCTCCGTCTCGCTGAACCCCTCCTCCACCAGCATCTGGATGCCGAGCAGCCACTGCTGCTGGTGGTAGGTGTCGCGCGCCAGGTTGAAGGCCAGCATGTCCTTGACGCCGCGGTCATCGGTCATGTTCGCGATGCGGCTGGTCATCAGCCGGCTCTGGCCCTCGGCGGCCGCGTTGGAGCGGAAGTCCGTGAGCAGGTTGCCGCTGGAGACGATGTACCCGGCGTTCCAGGGGTTGCCCTGGCTGTCGGTGGGCCGTGCGCCGCCACCGGAGACGATGGCGTGCTGCGGGTTCTGGCCGCCCAGGACCGCCGCCAGGACGGGGTTGGCCGCCGCGGCCTTCTCGGTCGTCTCGCCGGGGGCGCCCTCCAGGAGACGGGCGAGCATCACGGTGAGCATCTCGACGTGCGAGATCTCCTCCGTGCCGATGTCCATGATCATGTCCTTGTACTTGCCGGGGACCCGGCAGTTCCAGCCCTGGAACAGGTACTGCATCATCACGGTCATCTCGCCGAACTGACCGCCCAGGATCTCCTGGAACTTCGCGGCGAACAGCGCGTCGGGCTTCTCGGGCTTGGCGGTGAACTGCAGTTCACGGGTGTGGCGGTACACGCGGTCTCCTCCTGGGTCCTTTTCTCAGGCCGGTCCTTGCGGTCGTGCTCAGTCCTTCTCGTACGCCTTCAGCGCGTTGCCCAGGCCGAAGAACGTCGGGGCCCACTGCCCGATGAAGATGCCCCAGCGGTCGGCGCGGTCGATCCCGGCACCCTTCTCCTTCTCCTTGGAGACGAGCCAGGACGCGAACGACAGGCCGATGCTGCCGAAGGCGGCCGCGTAGGCCCACTCGGCCTTGACCCCGGCCTCGTGCAGGTACTTGATCACGTGTGCTCCTCCTCCTGGGCGATCTGCGCTGGCGCTCTCCCCCTACCCACCGTCGCCGGGTTCAACCGCCCGGCCCGGGCGGGTCGCGGCGCCCGGCACCGGCCGGCTCAGCCCCGGCGGCGGAGCACCGGGAACCGGTCCCGCCACCGCCGCCCGGGGCCGGGGTCGCCGCGTCCGCCCGGTGCGGTGCCCGGCAGGGTCCACGGGGTGGGAGCCACGGCCTCCGGGTCGGGTTCGGTGTCACCGCGGCCGGAGCGCAGCACCCCCAGGCAGCGGCGCAGCAGGGTGACCACGGCCCCGGCGGTCTGCCGGTCGCGCTCGTTGGTGTACTGCGCGGCGCTCACCGCGGCGGACACCCGCTGCACCTCCTCGCGCAGACCCGCGGTGCCGTCGGGTTCGGTCCCGCCGTCCCCGCCGGAGCAGTCGGGCGGGTCCGTGCGCACCACCACGGCCATCGCGCTCAGCGCCGCGGCGACCGGCTGGCGCAGCGTCGCGTCCATCGCCACACCCCGCTCGGAGGGGTTCTGCACCTCGACCAGCAGCGAGGTGAGCTCCTCCACGCGCTCGGCCAGGCTCGCCAGCAGGACCACCCGCTCCTGCCGGCGCTGCACCGCGTCGCGGTGCAGGCGCGCCCGCACGTTCGCGCGCAGCGACTCCTGGACCTCCTCGCCGCGCTCGCGGGCCGCGGCCCGCACGGGTTCCACCGCGCGCAGGCGCGAGCTCCACTCCCGCGCGCTGGGCGGGCTGTCGCGGCGCAGGCCCTCGGCGAGGTCGTCGAGCTGGTCGGCCAGCACCTGCGCGAGCTGCTGGGCGGCCTGGTCGGTGGGCATCAGCGGCAGTTCCGGCAGCAGGGCGTTGACCACCACGGCGACCAGGCCGCCCAGCAGGGTCAACCCGCTGTACGCCAGCACGTAGCCCACCGGGTCGGGGTCGCCGACGATGAGGACGAACACCGCGGCCGTCAGGACCCAGCTGCGCTGGTCCCCCAGGAACCGCCAGCCGGCCAGCACCGAGGCGACGAACACGGCCACCGCGACCACCGCGAGACCGGATCCCAGCAGGGTGTGGCTGCCCAGGGCGACCAGCGCGCCGAGCACGATCCCCGCCACCGCCCGCAGGGAGTTGTCCACCGACGAGCGCACCGTCGTGTAGGAGCCCACGACGGCACCCAGCGGCGCGTAGTACGGGTAGGTCTCCGCGAAGGTCAGCGGCAGCCACAGGGCGATCTGCCACGCCAGCGTCGCGGCGAGAGCGGTGCGCACCGCAAGCCCCAGACGCGGCCAGCGGCCGAACAGCAGACCGCGGGCGCTCGCCCGGGGGGAGCGCCCGCGCGGGGCGGCGTCCACGGTCAGGGCTGCAGGACGACCTCGACGCAGCCGTCCTCCTCCTCCCGGAACGGCTCGTGCGCGCCGGGCACCTCGGTCGGGGGCGGGCGGTGGGTGTTCGGGTCCACCGCCCCCGGCGGGTCCTCCGCCGGCGACGGGACGTCGTCGAGCCGACGGCGCACGGTCGAGGCCGTGGTGCGCACCGCGGCGGACCGGGCGATCCCACCGGTGACCGCGACCACCTGCGCCGCCTCGTCCGGCCGCAGGCCACCCGTGGAGCCGCGGACCGCCGTGGAGGTGATCCGCGCGACGGCGCCGGTGGGGTGCTGGACGCGGGGGGCGGGGACCTGCTGCACGCGCACGGACCGCTTCCCCCGCCGGGTGGGTGCCTTCACGCCGCCCACCCTCGCCCCGCGCGGCCGGGACGGCACCTCCAGCCGGCGCCCCGGGAACCCGGTGCACGATCACCGGGAAGTCCCGTGTTTGAGCGATCTCCCCCCGGGTAGTGATCCGGTTGACGAGCTGGACCACCGGATCGGGACGCGAGGAGGACCGCATGGGAATCGCGGACAAGGCGAAGGACCTCGCCGGGGGTCACGAGCAGCAGACCGACCAGGCCATCGACAAGGCCGGTGACGCGGTCGACGCGAAGACGGGCGGCAAGTCCGCCGGTGCCGTCGACACGGCGCAGGGCAAGGCCGACGACGCCGTCGGTGGCGATCAGGGCGCCTGACGCCCCGTCACCCCAGCACCCCACACGAGGAGGCGAGCATGTCGAGTTACGACGTGACAGGCGGGCCGGGAGCCACGGCCGCCGATCCCGCAGGCAGCACCGGCAGCGGTGGAGCGAAGGAGCGGGCTCAGCAGACCGCGGGTTCCGCCAAGGAGCAGGCCGGCCACGTGGCCGGGACCGCCAAGGAGCAGGCCGGCCAGGTCGCCGGGACCGCCAAGCAGCAGGCGGGGGAGGTGGCCGGCACCGCCAAGGAGGAGGCCGGCCACGTCGTCCAGTCCGCTCAGGAGCAGCTGAGCGGTGTGCTCGGCGAGGCGCAGAGCCAGGCGGGGGACCTCCTGACCGAACTGCGCCGGCAGGTCGACGAGCAGAGCACCACCCAGCGCGACAAGCTGGCCTCCCTGCTGCAGCAGGCCGGCACCGAGCTGTCCCAGATGGCCCGTTCCAGCGAGGGCTCCGGCCCGGCCACCCAGCTGGTGCGCCAGGCGGGCGACCGCGTCGGGGCGTGGGGCGAGACCCTCGCCGGCCACGAGCCGCGCGAGCTGCTGGACCAGCTGCGCTCCTACGCTCGGCGCCGTCCCGGCACGTTCCTGCTGGGTGCGCTCGCGGCCGGTGCTCTCGCCGGCCGCGTCACCCGCGGGGCGCAGGCCTCCAGCGGCGGTGACAGCGCCGAGGGCCGCGAGCTCGAGCCGTTGAGCACCGCGCCCACCCCGGCCACGGGCACCGGCACGCTCGACCTGGGCAGCGACCGGTCGCCCACGTACGCCGCGGGCGTGACGGGCACGGGGACCCGCACCGCCGCGGGCACGAGTGCGGACGAGGCCGTGTCCCGGTACGGCCAGGACCCGAACGAGGACCTCGTGCCGCGGCACATCGCCTCCGACGTCCCCTCGATGTCGGACGCGCCGACCCGCGGGTACCGGCCGTGAGCGGGGCGACGAGCGCCCCCCGCCCCGAGGGGGGTTCGACGAGCGCCCCCCGCCCCGAGGGCGGTGGGGGGGAGCGCTCCATCGGCGAGATCTTCTCCAGCATCACCACGGAGATGTCCACCCTGGTCCGCCAGGAGATCGCCCTCGCGAAGACCGAACTGCGCCAGGACGCGAAGAACGCCGGCCGAGGGGCGGGCATGCTCGCCGGCGCCGGGGTGGCCGGGCACCTGTTCCTGGCCTCCCTGACCGCCCTGGCCATCCTCGCGCTGGGTCACCTCATCGGCCACGCCTGGGCGGCGCTGATCGTCACCGTCGTGTGGGGCGTGATCGCCGCAGTGCTGGCCAAGAGCGGGCAGAAGGCGATGAAGCAGGTGCCGCCGCCGCTGGAGCGGACCACCGTGACACTCAAGGAGGACGCGCAATGGGCCAAGCACCCGACGAGCTGAGCGGCCACGCCGGACCGGGCAGCCCCGAGCGGATCGAGGACGAGATCGCCGGCACGCGTTCCGCGCTGAGCGCCGACCTCGACGAGCTCACCGAACGGCTGAGCCCCTCGAACGTGGCGCAGCGGCAGGTCGACAAGGTCAAGGACGGCGCCACCGGCCTGAAGGACCGCATCATGGGTTCGGCCCACGACGCCGGTGACGCGGTGCGCGGCAAGGCCGGGGACCTGCGCGACCGCGCCGGCGACACCGCGAGCGGTGTTCGCGACAGGGCCGGTGACACCACCGGCGGTCTGCGCGAGCGCGCCGGCTCGGCCCGCGAGGGCGCGGCCGGCACGGCCGGTGACGCGAAGAGCGCCGTGACGTCCAAGACGCGCGGCAACCCGCTCGCCGCGGGTGTCATCGCCTTCGGCGCCGGCTGGCTGCTGTCCTCGCTGCTGCCGGCCAGCGAGAAGGAGGCGCGGGCCACCTCCAAGGCCGTCGACGCCGCCAAGGAGCGCGGCGGCGGGGTGATCGAGGCGGCCAAGGGCGCGGTGCAGGACGTGCGCGAGAACATGCAGGAGCAGGTCACCGAGGCCGCGCACCAGGTCGCCGACACCGCGAAGGAGGGTGCGCAGGCCGTGCGCTCCGACGCGCAGGAGGCCGCCGGCCACGTGAAGGAGCACGGCCAGTCCGCGGCCGGCGAGGTCAAGGGCCAGGGCCAGTCCGCGGCCGGCGAGGTCAAGGGCCAGGGCCAGTCCGCCGCCGGCGAGGTCCGCCAGAGCGCGCAGAGCTGAGGCGCACCCGGCCGGGACGCACCCCTCGCGAGGGGTGCGTC
>NZ_JBJLRI010000087.1:0-15519 GCF_050871405.1 Kineococcus esterisolvens | reverse complement strand
CGCCCGTTGGCGTGCAGCTCCAGCAGGGCGGGGAAGTCGCGCTCGGGCAGGCAGTCGCCGTACCAGGACGACTTCAGCGCCCCGCCGCGGCCGAAGACGTCCAGCAGCGGCACGCTCAGCTGCATCTGGGGCGTGGGTACACCCACCAGCACCACGACCCCGGCCAGATCGCGCGCGTAGAACGCCTGCCGCCAGGTCTCGGGCCGGCCCACCGCGTCGATGACCACGTCGGCGCCGACGCCGTCGGTGACCTCCTGCACGGCGGCGACGACACCGTCCTCGTCGAGCCCGGAGGAGTTCACGGTGTGCGTGGCGCCCAGCGCCTTGGCCCAGGTCAGCTTCTTGTCGTCGATGTCGACCGCCACGATGCGCCGGGCCCCGGCCAGGACCGCCCCGGCGATCGCCGCGCAGCCCACCCCGCCGCAGCCGATGACCGCGACGCTGTCGCCGCGGGTCACCGGGGCGGTGTTGACGGCCGCGCCGATGCCGGCCATGACCCCGCAGCCCAGCAGACCGGCCACCGCCGGGTCGAAGGAGGTGCCGGTGCCGTCGTAGATCGAGGTGTCGATGCGGGTGGCCTGGCCGGCGGCCACCAGCGTCTTGGGCGCGAACGCCCCGATGCCCAGCGCGGGCGTCAGCGCCGTGCCGTCGCTCAAGGTCATCTTCTGCGTGGCGTTGTGCGTGGCGAAGCAGTACTGCGGCCGGCCCCGCTTGCACGCGCGGCACTGCCCGCACACCGCCCGCCAGTTCAGCACGACGGCATCGCCCACGGCGACGTTGCTGACGCCCTCGCCGATCGCTGCGACGGTGCCGGCGGCCTCGTGGCCCAGCAGGAAGGGGAACTCGTCGGTGATGCCGCCCTCGCGGTAGTGCAGGTCGGTGTGGCAGACCCCGCACGCGGCGACGTCCACCACCACCTCCCCGGCGATCGGCTCGGGCACGACGATGTCGACCATCTCCACGGGCTTGCCCCGGTCGAGGGACACGACGGCGGGAACGGTGTACGGCATGCAGGGCTCCGATGATCGCTGGTGGTTCTCGAACGGGTAGCGGCCCGGCTCGTGCCGGCACCGGGGCGGGCCCTCAGCCGGCGGCGTGCAGCCAGGCGACGGCGTCGTCGCGGTACCGGGTCAGGCCCTTGTAGTCGACCATGTCCTGCGGCAGTTCCTGCAGCACCGAGGCGAGCCCGGCACGCCACTCGGGAACGGTGGCCAGGTCCTGCAGGGACATCATGTAGGAGCGGATGAGGAACAGGACGCAGCCGCTGTCGGGCAGGCGCAGCAGGTGCTGGACCTCCACGCGCAGGTGCAGCCGGTGGCCGATGTCGTCCCTGCTCAGCAGCCGGCGGTCGCGCCCCCACTCGGGGTAGGTCTCGGTGGAGGTGTCCAGCCGGTGGTCGACGCTCATCGTCCAGTTCGTGCGCCGGTACGGTTCCCCGGGTTGCAGGCGCATGAGGAACTGCTCGGCTCGGGGGATGATGCCTTCCTCGTGCACGCGGGGCACGGGACCGTGGATCTGCAGGAAGCTCATGCCCACGTCGAAGTTCATCGACCAGTCGGCGGCGAAGGTCACCAGACCGGCATCGCCCCACAGGTGCCCCTCGCGCTGGTCGAGCAGGACCATGTCCTCCTGGACCTGCTCGCCGATGTAGAGCAGCGGGCTGGTGGGCAGGGTGGACTCGTCCCCCAGCACGAACGTGTGCTGCCGGCCCAGCAGGTCGTTGCGCCAGGTCCAGGAACCGTCGTCCCCCTGCTGCAGGTGCATGCTGCCGGGGTGGTCGGCAGCCAGCTCGCGCATCACCAGCAGCATCGCGTCCCAGGTCGCGGGCACCATGTGCGGCAGGACGGCGTGGCGCGAGGGGTCGGCGTGCAGGATGGCGGCACGTTGCCGCAGTTCGTCGTGGTAGTCGCCGTCGATGTCGATGATGCGTCCGCCCCAGGACCCGGCACCGGTGCGGGTCCGCTGCAGAGCCGGTTCCACGTTGGTGGAGTACCGGTAGTGCCGGGCGGGGAAGGGCCAGGGGAAGGCGGCGATGCGTTCGTGCAGCGCCGGGCGGGTGTGGTCGGTGGTGGTCACAGGTCGATCTCCACGCTCTCGTCGGCGCTGCGCGACACGCACGCCATGATGCTGTCGTTCGCCGCGCGCTCCTCGGCGCTCAGGTACAGGTCGCGGTGCTCGATCCGCCCGGAGCGCACGGTCAGCCGGCACTCCCCGCAGACGCCCTGGCGGCAGCGGTTGGGGACGGCCACCCCTCCCGCTTCCAGGGCTTCGAGCAGGCTGGTGCCGCTGGGGACGTCGATAGCCCGCCCCGAGGAGGTCAGCCGCGCGGTGAAGGGCCTGCCCGGGGGGAGTTCGTCCACGGCGAAGCGTTCGGCGTGGACGCGCTCGGCCGGCCAGCCGGCCGCCAGGGCGCACTGCTGGACGGTGTCGATCAGGGCGCTGGGTCCGCACGTGTACACGTGCGTGCCCAGCGGTTGCCCGGCGAGGGCCTCCTGCAGGTGGCGGCGGGTGGCGGCACGCCCGTGCACCTCCTGCAGCCGCTGCTCGCACAGCCGGCGCAGCTCCTGCACGTGCGCGCCGTGACCGGGGCGGTAGCTGTAGAGCAGGGTGAAGGAGCGGTTCCACTGCAGCGCGGCGCGCACGTGCGAGAGCATCGCGGTGATGCCGATGCCGCCCGCGACGAGCAGGTGGTGGCGGGCGGTGAGCACGGGCGCGAAGGCGCTGCGCGGCACCGAGGCGGTGACGACCGCGCCGGGGTGCAGTTGCGCGTGCACCCAGGCGCTGCCGCCGCGGCCCGTGCGATGGTGCAGCACGGAGATCGAGTACGTGGCCGGCTCGATCGTGGGGCCGGTCAGCGAGTACGCGTTGCGCCGCTGCCCGCACGTGAGCACCAGGTGGCTGCCGGGGGTGAAGGAGGGGAGCCGGCTGCCGTCGAGCGCGGCCAGCACGACGGTGCGCACGTCGGGTGCGGCCTGCAGGACGTCCACCACGCGCAGCTGCAACGGGTCGCTGCCGGTGCGGCGGCCCGGCGGTGGTGCTGCGGGGGTGGCGCCCGCGCCGGGGTCCTGCGCTCCCGGGGGGGACGTCAGCGCGGTGGTGAGGGTCACGGTTGTTCCTCCGCATCGGCCATGAAACCCATGTAACCGGCGTGCCGGCGCGAGACGTGGTGGTACACCAGCAGTTCCCTGCCGCAGCCGGAGCAGGGGCAGGTGGCGCCCACGTCCGCGTCGGTCGACGTGGTGCTCCTGCAGTGGGTGCACAGCACGTTCTTGCGGTCGGTGCTCACCGCGTGGGCGGTGATCTCCGCATCGACGGCTCCCTGTGCGCGCACCACGGCGCAGGTGGCCAGCACGTCCGCTTCGGGACCCGCCACGCAGAGGCGCCAGCCGACGCGGGCACCGCCGGCCTGGCGCTGTGCCCAGCGGACCCCCGAGGGGTCGCCCTCGGCCACCCGGTGCTCCTGCACCGGGTGGCCGAGGAGGTGCAGCTGCTCGATCCACGCGCGGGTGACCTCGTGGGCCCGCGCGCCGAAGGACAGGACCGCGTAGGAGCGGCCGGTGACGTCCACCTCGGGTGGTGCGCTGTCCCAGACGGGGACGCTGGTGGGCACGGGGGCATCCTTCCGGTCGTCACTGCGAGCAGCTGGTCCCCGCGGTGCCTGGCGGGGCGGGGGCGGTCCGGTCAGGGGGCGAAGGTGCGGTGACCCACGTAGAACGCCAGGGCCCGGTCGGGGGTGGAGAAGAGGATGGTGCTGCCCTTGGGGAAGAAGATGGCGTCCTTGGCCCTGGCGATGAGGACCTGGCCGGTGTCGGCGTCCTCGAGGCGGAACTCACCCTCCAGGACGACCTTCATCTCGTCGTAGGTGTACTCGTAGCGCAGCGGCTCGTCGGTGTGGTGCAGCTCGAAGTAGCCGGAGGCCATCGGCGAGCCGTCCGGGTTGGCGTAGACGTCGCCGATGTACCCCTCGGTGCCGGCGAACTCCGGCTCGTCCATCTTGGGGAGGTTCTTCCACGCGTCCGGGGTCACGCGGAACGGCGTCTTCGTGATCTGCACGGGGGTGCTCCTCTGGGAGGGTGGGTGCGGGTTCCGGGGTGCGTCGAGGACGGCGGTCACCCACTGCTGAGATACGGCGTCCTCTGTCAGTAAACAAGAGCACCCGTTACGGCGGGAGGACGCGCTCGTTACAACTTCGTTTCCGGGCGCCCGGGACGCTGCGGCGGCCCGCGGGCGAGGCGATACCGGGCGGGAACGAGCGCGAAACGCCGTTGAAACACCGGTGCTGTCTACTGTCAGTAGATGAAGGTATCCCAGGTGAGACAGTCCAAGGAGGACCCCGTGACCGCACCCGTGACAGACCTGGCCGTGGCCGAGGGCGGGCCCCCGGGCACCGCTACCCCCGTCGTGCACGCGGGCCCCGCGGCGGCGCTGAGCCCCGGAGCGACGCAGTCCCTGGCGAGCATGGCCCGCGCCGACGGTGTGCGCTACCTGCTGGCCACCTTCACCACCCTCACCGGCAAGCCGTGCTCGAAGCTCGTGCCGGTCTCCGCGGCCGACGAGCTCGAGGCGGAGGGCTGCGGCTTCGCCGGCTACGCCGCCGGCGCGATGGGGCAGGTCCCCGCCGACCCGGACGTCGTCGCGGTCCCCGACCTCTCCTCCTACACCCCGCTGCCGTTCGTGCGTCCCGGCCTGGCGATGGTGCACTGCGACCCGCACGTGAACGGCGTGCCGTACGCCTACGCGCCCCGGGTGATCCTGCGCGAGCAGCTGCGCCGGGCGGCCGAGCTAGGGCTGAGCCTCTCGGTGGGTGCCGAGGTCGAGTACTTCCTCGTCAAGCGCGGTCTCGACGGCCGGCTCGTGACGGCGGACGCCTCCGACGACGCCGATCAACCCTGCTACGACACCCGTGGTGTCACCCGGATGTACGACCACCTCGCGGCGGTCTCGGACGCCATGGACGAGCTGGGCTGGGGTCCCTACGCCAGCGACCACGAGGACGGCAACGGGCAGTTCGAGCAGAACTTCCACTACGCCGACGCCCTGACGACGGCCGACCGCGTCACGACGCTGCGCTACGTCATCCAGATGCTCGCCGAGCAGCGCGGGATGATCGCGACCTACATGCCGAAACCCTTCACCGACCGCACCGGCAGCGGGATGCACCTGCACCTGTCGCTGTGGGGCACGCAGGAGGCCGGTGGCGGGGCGCGCTTCCCGGTCGGCGCCGGTCACGACCCGCACGGCCTGGGGCTGTCGGCCACCGGGTACGGGTTCGTCGCCGGGCTGCTGCAGCACGCCCCGGCGCTGCAGGCGCTCATCGCCCCCACGGTGAACTCCTACAAGCGCACCGGTGCGACCTCGACGGCGTCGGGAGCCACGTGGGCGCCGCGCGCGGCGACCTACGGCGGCAACGACCGCACCCACCTCGTGCGCGTCCCGGACGCGAGCCGGGTGGAACTGCGCGCCGGCGACGGCGCGGCCAGCTCGCACCTGGCCGCCGCCGGGGCGCTGGGTGCCGGCCTGGACGGCGTGCGGCGCGCCCTGGACCCCGGTGCCCCCGGGGCCCGCCCGCAGGGGGCGCCGCTGCTGCCGCGCACGCTGCTCGACGCCGTGCACGCCCTCGAGTCCGACCCGGTCGTGGCCGGCGTCCTGGACGCCGTCGACCCCGCCGCGGGCGTCTCGCGCTACTACGCCGAGCTCAAGCGCGAGGAGTTCTACTCCTGGCACAGCCGGGTCACCTCCTGGGAGGTCGACCGCTACCTCACCGCGGTCTGAGCCCCTGGATACTGACAGGAAACATCGGCTACTATTAAGACACAGACCCCGACCACCCCCGGAGGACGCTGATGTGCGGCATCGCCGGTCTGCACCTGCGCGATCGCGCACTGCACCCCCAGCTGGGCTCGCTGCTGCGGTCCATGCTCTGCCAGGCCGCCGAGCGCGGCACCGACGCCGCGGGCGTCGGCCTCTACGGCGACCCCGCCCTCACCCCGGCGGGCCGCTCCACCGTCTGCGTCATCGACGCCCCCGTCCCCGCCGAGCGGGCCGCCGCGCTGCTGGACGCCGCCGGCGTCGGGCCGGTGGAGTTCCGCGCCGCCGGCCAGACCAGCGTGTTCTCCGCCCCCGCCTCCCCGGAGGTGCTGGAGGCCGCGGTGCGCGCCGCGCTGCCGGGCGCCGTGGTCACCAGCCGGGGCGACGCCCTCGCCGTGCTCAAGGGCACCGGCCACCCCGACGAACTGGCCACCGCGTTCCGCCTCGCCGACGCCACCGGGTACCAGGGCGTCGCCCACACCCGCATGGCGACGGAGTCCGCGGTCACCTCCACCGGCTCGCACCCCTACTCCGTCGGACCGGATCAGTGCATGGTCCACAACGGCTCGTTCTCCAACCACGCCACGATCCGGCGCGAGCTGATGGCCGAGGGGATCACCTTCGACTCCCAGAACGACACCGAGGTCGGCGCCCGGTTCGTCGCCAAGCACCTCGCCGAGGGCGCCGACGTGGAGAAGGCGCTGCGCCTGCTGTGCGAGCGGTTCGACGGGTTCTACACCCTGCTGGTGGCCACCGAGAACTCCTTCGCCGTCGTCCGCGACGCCATCGCCTGCAAGCCCGCCGTCGTCGCCGAGACCGACGCCTGGGTCGCGGTGGCTTCGGAGTACCGCTACCTCGCCGGTCTGCCCGGCATCGAGTCCGCCCGCATCTTCGAACCCGAGCCGGAAGTGGTGTACGCATGGGAACGCTGACCGAGCACCTCCTCGAGACCGCTGAGGTCGAGGTCCCCGCGCCGACCGTCGTCGACCTCGCCGTCGAACCGGTGCGGGAGCTGAACTCCCGGCTGCACGCCCTGCCGGAGGGTGACACCTCCGCCTGGCGCGTGCTGAACCCCGACGGCGCCCACAGCATCGCCGTCGGCCTGGACCGCCCGGTCACCGTGGAGGTCGACGGGCACGTCGGCTACTACTGCGCCGGCATGAACCAGCACGCCACCGTCGAGGTCCACGGCAACGCCGGCGTCGGCGTCTCGGAGAACATGATGTCCGGGCGCGTGCACGTGCACGGCGACGCCTCCCAGTCCGCCGGCGCCACCGCCCACGGCGGCCTGCTCGTCGTCGACGGCAACGCCGCGGCCCGCTGCGGCATCTCCATGAAGGGGGTGGACATCGTCGTCGGCGGGAACGTCGGCCACATGAGCGGATTCATGGCGCAGGCCGGCCGGATGGTCGTGTGCGGCGACGCCGGCGACGCGCTCGGCGACTCGATCTACGAGGCCCGCATCTACGTCAAGGGTTCCGTGGCCTCCCTCGGCGCGGACTGCGTGCGCAAGGAGATGCGCGAGGAGCACCTGGCCGAGCTGGCCGGGCTCCTGACCGCCGCCGGCCGGGACGACGACCCGGCCGACTTCACCCGCTACGGCTCGTCCCGCACGCTCTACAACTTCCACGTCGACAACGCCTCGGCGTACTGAACCGGACGACTGAGGAGAACCCCGTGCCCATCGACTCCACCCCCGGGGAACTGGCCGCCAAGGGCCTGCGCGAGTCCGCCACCTTCGACCGCGCCACGATCGCCGCCATCCAGCACGCCGCGCGCACCGGCATCTACGACATCCGCGGCGGTGGCGCCAAGCGCAAGCTCCCGCACTTCGACGACCTGCTGTTCCTGGGTGCGAGCATGTCCCGCTACCCGCTGGAGGGCTACCGCGAGCGCTGCGACACCGACGTGGTCCTCGGTTCGAGGAACGCGAAGTTCCCGCTGCACCTGTCCACCCCCGTCACCATCGCGGGCATGAGCTTCGGCGCCCTGTCCGGGCGGGCGAAGGAGGCCCTGGGGCGCGGCGCCAGCGAGGTCGGCACCTCCACCACCACCGGCGACGGCGGCATGACCGAGGAGGAGCGCGGGCAGTCCAAGCACCTCGTCTACCAGTACCTGCCCTCCCGGTACGGGATGAACCCCGACCACCTGCGCGCCGCCGACGCCATCGAGGTCGTCCTCGGTCAGGGCGCCAAGCCCGGCGGCGGCGGCATGCTGCTCGGGCAGAAGATCACGGAGCGGGTCGCCGGGATGCGCACCCTGCCGGTGGGCGTGGACCAGCGCTCCGCGTGCCGGCACCCCGACTGGACCGGCCCCGACGACCTCGCCATCAAGATCGGCGAGCTGCGGGAGATCACCGACTGGGAGAAGCCGATCTACGTCAAGGTCGGCGCCTCGCGCACCTACTACGACGTCAAGCTCGCCGTGAAGGCCGGTGCCGACGTCGTCGTCGTCGACGGCATGCAGGGCGGCACCGCCGCCACCCAGGACGTGTTCATCGAGCACGTCGGCATCCCCACCCTCGCCGCGATCCCGCAGGCGGTGCAGGCGCTGCAGGAGATGGGCGTGCACCGCGAGGTGCAGCTGATCGTCTCCGGCGGGATCCGCAACGGCGCCGACCTGGCCAAGTGCATGGCGCTGGGCGCCGACGCCGTCGCCATCGGCACCGCCGCGCTCATCGCCCTGGGCGACAACGACCCGGCCCTGGACGAGGAGTACCGCAAGCTCGGTTCCGCCGCCGGGTACTACGACGACTGGCAGGCGGGGAAGGACCCCGCCGGCATCACCACCCAGGACCCCGAGCTGCAGCAGCGCCTGGACCCGGTGGCCGCCGGGCACCGCCTGGCGAACTACCTGCGCGTGATGACGATGGAGGCGCAGATCATCGCCCGCGCCTGCGGCAAGGCGCACCTGCACCACCTGGAACCGGAGGACATGGTGGCGCTGAGCATCGAGGCGGCTGCCATGGCCCGGCTGCCGCTGGCCGGCACGTCGTGGGTCCCGGGCCAGGGGCTCTGAACCCCGCACCGGGCCTCGCCCGGTACTCGGCCGCGCACGACGAGCCGTGGCGCAACGGCCGCGGCACGACGCGGCGGCTGCACCCGGCACCCGGGGCCGGGGCGGGAGACGGCTGGCGGGTGAGCGTGGCGACGCTGGGGGAGGCGGGGGAGTTCTCCGCCTTCCCCGGCGTGGACCGGGTGTTCACACCGGTGGACGCGCCCGTCGACCTCACCGTCGACGGGCGCACCACCCGCGTCCACCCCGGAACCCCGGTGCGGTTCGCCGGGGAGGCGAGCGTCACGGCGGCACTGCCGCACGGGCCGACCCGTGCGGTGAACGTGATGACCGAGCGCACGCGGTGCCGCGTCACGGTGCTGGTGCGCACGGTGGACGGGCCGGTGCAACCGACGACGGCGCTGCTCCTGCTGGACGGGGAGGGCGTCGCGACGGGCGGTGAGAGGGTGGTGGCGCTGGACCTCGTGCACGGTCCGGTGCAGTGCCGAGGAAGCGTGCTGGAGATCGGCGTGGTGGGCGCCGAGGGCGGAGGAGTCGTCTCGTGAGCAGTTCGCAGTACCTGGTGGTCGGTGCCGGGCTGGCCGGTGCGGCCACCGCCTGGCAGCTCGCCGAGCGCGGGCACGAGGTGACGCTCGTGGAGCGCACCGAACCCGCCGCCCACGACGGCAGCTCCCACGGCTCGGCGCGGATCTTCCGCTACGCCTACCCCGAGCGCGACTACGTCGAGATGGTGGTGCGCGCCGCCGCCGGCTTCCGGGAGCTGGAGCGCCTGCACGGCGCCCCGCTGCTGACCCCCACCGGTGCCCTCGACCACGGCTCCGGCCGGGACCCGCGTGCGCTGGCGCGGGTGCTGGAGGCCGTGGGCGTCGAGCACGAACTGCTCGACGCGGACGCCGCCCGCGCGCGCTGGCCGCAGCTCGTCGTCGACGGCGAGGTGCTGCACCAGCCCGGCGGAGCGGTGATCGACGCCGAGAGCACCGTGCGCGCCATGGTCGCCCTCGCCCGGGCCCGCGGCGCGCAGGTCCGCACCGGCTGGCCGCTAGTCCGGCTGGAACGCACCGCCACCGGGTTCACCGCGCACTCCACCGAGGGCCGAGCGATCGACGCCGGGCACGTCGTCGTCTCCGCCGGCGGCTGGCTGCCCGACCTGCTCGGCGAGCTGCCGCTGCCTCCGGGTTTCCTCGACGCGTTCCCCGCGCTGGAGGTCATGCAGGAGAACGCGTTCCACTTCCCGTACCGCGACGAACACCCGCACGGCACCTGGCCGACCCTCATCCACAAGGTCCCCGAGATCCAGGTGTACGCGCTGCCCGGCGGCCGTGACGCGGGGTTCCGCGGCCAGAAGGTCGCCGAGTACAACGGCGGCCGCTCCATCGGCTCCGCCTCGAAGCAGTCCGGCGACGTCGACGGCGCCAACCGCGCCCGCGTCGTGGACTACGTGCGCCGCTACCTGCCGGGCCTGGTACCCGAGCCGTACGCGGAGACGACCTGCCTGTTCACCAACACCCCCACGGAGGACTTCGTGATCGACGGAACCGACGGGATCACCGTCGTGTCCCCGTGCTCGGGGCACGGGGCGAAGTTCGCACCGCTGCTGGGCGAGATCGCCGCCGACGTCGCCACCGGCACCGCCGCAGCACCGGAGCGGTTCCGCGTCGGGGCGGTGCGCGCCGGTGCCTGAGCTGACCGCCCCCACCGGCGTCGCCTCCGTCGCCGGGCTGCTCGGCGACATCGCCGGAACAGGCCGCGACGCCTCGCGCGGCGGCTACTCCCGTCCGGTGTTCTCCACCGCCGAGCGCGACCTGGTGGCCTGGTTCACCGACCAGGCGCAGCGCCGCGGCCTGGACGTCGAGACCGACCGCAACGGGATCGTGTGGGCGTGGTGGAACCCCGCCGGTGCGCCGCTGACGGGTTCCGTCGTCACCGGCAGCCACCTGGACTCCGTCCCCGGCGGCGGCGCGTTCGACGGCCCCCTGGGCGTGGCGTCCTCCCTGGCCGCGCTGGACCACCTGCGTGCGCGGGGGTCCGCCCCCGCCCGCCCCCTGGGCATCGCGGTGTTCCCCGAGGAGGAGGGCTCCCGGTTCGGTGTCGCCTGCCTGGGTTCTCGCCTGCTCACCGGGGCCCTGGCCCCCGAGCGCGCGCTGAACCTCACCGGTCCAGACGGCACGTCGTTCGCCGATGCCGCCCGCGCCGCCGGCCTCGACCCCCGCCACGTCGGCCGCGACGACGAGGCGCTGTCCCGCATCGGGGTGTTCCTCGAACTGCACGTCGAGCAGGGCCGCGGGCTCATCGACCTCGGCGCTCCCGTCGCGGTGGCCAGTTCCGTCCTCGGGCACGGCCGCTGGCGGCTGACGATCACCGGGGAGGGCAACCACGCCGGCGCCACCCTCATGGCCGACCGGCGCGACCCCGTGGTCGCCGCTGCCGCCGCGGTCCTGGCCGTCCGCGACGTCGCGCGGCAGCACGACGGCGCCCGCGCCACCGTCGGCCGGATCGTGCCCGTGCCCGGCGGGACGAACGTCATCGCCGGCCGCGTCGACGCCTGGCTGGACGTGCGCCACCCCGACGACGACGTCACCGCCGCCGTCGTCGCCGAGATCACCCGCCGCGCGCAGCACGCCGCCGCCGTGGAGGGCTGCACGGCCACCGTCACGGAGGAGTCGCTCAGCCCCACCGCGCACTTCGACGCGGGGCTGCGCGAGCGGCTGCGCGAGGTGCTGCCCGGCGCGCCCGTGCTCGCCACCGGCGCCGGTCACGACGCCGCCGTCCTCGCCGACCACGTGCCCACCGGGATGCTGTTCGTGCGCAACCCGACGGGGGTGTCGCACTCGCCGGCCGAGCACGTCGAGGACCCCGACGCCGAGGCCGGTGCGCTCGCGCTGGCCGACGCGCTGGCCGAGCTGCTCACCGCGCCCGCGTGAGGTTCACGACGAGGGGGAGTGCTCCCCGTACGCGGTGACCGAGAGGAACTTCACGGGCAGTTCCACGAGCTCCTCCGGCCCGTGCGGGCCCTCCCCGTCGAACTGCAGCGCGTCCCCGGGGCGCATCGTGTACCTGGACTCGCCGTGCCCGTACACCATGGCGCCCTCGAGCACGTAGAGGATCTCGGTACCGGGGTGCTGGAACAGCGGGAACACCTCGCTGGCCTCGGTGAGCGTGACCAGCACCGCCTCCATGCGCTTGTGCGGGCCGCGCAGCGCACCGAGCAGTTCGTACAGGTGACCCTGGCGGGAGCCGCGCCGCACGATCTGCGCGCCGTGCCCGGCGGGCACGAACACGGCGTCGCGCTCGGCGTCCACGCCGCGGAACAGCGCCGTCACCGGCACCTCCAGCCCGGCGGCCAGGCGCGCCAGCGTCGTCAGGCTGCACGAGGTCTGCGCGTTCTCGATCTTCGAGAGCATCGCCTTGGAGATGCCGACCCGCTCGGCCATCTCCGCCACCGAGATCCCCGCCGCGCTGCGGTACGCGCGCACCTGCGCGGCGATCGCGCGCTCCAGGTCGCCCTCCTGCGGGCCGACCGCGCTGCGGGGGACCTCGCTGCCCGGGCTCCCGGTGCGGACGTCGTCCCCGTGCGCGCTCATGCGGCGATTATGCCCGGGTGGGCGGGACCGGGTCGGGAACCCGCCGGCCGGGAACGCACCCGCCGGGGACCCTGGTGCCCCGGCACCGGGGCGCCTACCCTCCG
Organism: Kineococcus esterisolvens; assembly: GCF_050871405.1. Classification (NCBI taxonomy): domain Bacteria; kingdom Bacillati; phylum Actinomycetota; class Actinomycetes; order Kineosporiales; family Kineosporiaceae; genus Kineococcus; species Kineococcus esterisolvens. The sequence continues at coordinate 3,011 of NZ_JBJLRI010000087.1, read as the reverse complement.
TGCATGTCGACGGCGAGCGGGGCCCCGGACGAGTTCGACGCGGTCGTCGTGGGGTCGGGGGTCAACGGCATGGTCGCCGCGGCGGAGCTGGCCGGTGCCGGCTGGTCGGTGGCGCTGCTGGAGCGCAACCCCGTCCTCGGCGGGTTCACGGGCTCCGCGGAGCGGACGGTGCCCGGGCACGTCCACGACTCCTACTCCTCCTGGCACCCGCTGTTCGTCACCGGCGGCGCGTACGCCGCCCTCGGCGCGGACCTGCACCGGCACGGGCTGGAGTACGCCGACACCGACGGGCCGCTGACGGCCAGCGTCGCCGACGACGGCCGCGTCAGCCTCGCCTACCGCGATCCGGAGGAGACCGCGGCCGCGTTCGAGCACCCCGAGGACCGCGACGCCTACCTGGCGCACCTGGCGAGGTTCGGCCGCAGCGCCTCCGCGCTGGGCGGGCTGCTGGGCGGGCCCGTGCGCTCCCCGGCCGCGGTGGGCTCCCTGCTGGGGCTGCTGCGCGGCAACGGTCCGCGCGGCAGCGAGGCGTGGCTGCGCGACGCCGTCACCAGCGGCCGGGGTTTCGTGCAGCGCGAGTTCCGCGGCCGCGAGGTGGACCACCTGTGGGTGCCGTGGCTGCTGCACGCCGGGCTGTCCCCGGACCACGCCTCCGGCGGCGCGATGGTCCCGGTGTTCGCCGCGACCCTGCACGCCGCGGGCATGCCGGTGGTGCGCGGCGGCAGCAGCCGGTTCGTGGACGCCTTCGCCGCGCTGCTGCGCGAGCGCGGCGCCACCGTTCTCACCGGCGCCGAGGTGCACCGCGTCGAGGTGGTCGCCGGGCGCGCCCGCGGCGTGGTCCTCGCCGACGGGACGGTGCTGCGCGCTCGGCGGGCGGTGCTGGCGTCGGTGTCCGCGCCCGCCCTGTACGCCGGCGGGCTGGTGCCGCCCGAGGTCGTGCCCGAGCGGGTGCGCCGGGACGCGCAGCGGGTGCGGTGGGGGCGCGCCGCCGCCCAGGTGCACGTGGCGCTGTCGCGGCCGCTGGACTGGAACGACCCCCGGCTGGCCCGGGTACCGCTGGTGCACCTGTCCGACGGCGCCGCCAGCACCGGCATCGCCTGCGCGGAGGCCGACGCCGGCCTCCTGCCGCGCCGGCCCACCGTCGTCGTCGGCCAGCAGCACGTCCTCGACCCCTCCCGCGCGCCGGAAGGCGCGGCGACGCTGTGGCTGCAGCTGCAGGAGCTGCCGTTCTCCCCGCTCGGCGACGCCGCCGGCGAGCTGGACACCAGCGGCGGCTGGACCGGGGAGCTGGCCGCCGGGTACGCCGACCGCGTCCTGGGCCGCATCGAGCGCCACGCCCCGGGCCTGCGCGAGTCGGTCCTCGGCGTGGAGGTCATCACCCCGGTGGACCTGCAGCGGTACAACCCCAACGCCGGCGACGGCGACCCGTACGGCGGCTCCGCCCAGCTGGACCAGAGCTACGTGTGGCGGCCGGTGGCCTCCTGGGGCCGGCACCGCACGCCCGTGGCGGGGCTGTGGCAGATCGGGGCGGCCACCCACCCCGGCGCGGGACTGGGCGCCGGCTCCGGGCACCTGGTCGCCGCCACGCTGCTGGCCCGCGAACGTCGCCGCGAGACCACCGCGCGGCTGCTGCGGCGCCGGAGCTGACGCGACCCCACGAAGCCCCCGGGTGCGCGTCTGCCACGATGCGGCCACCCAGAGCCCCGGGAGGCCGATCGTGAGCACGCTGTCCACCCTGCTGTCCGCGCTGTCCACCGGCGACGTGGAGGTCGTCGACCTGACGGCGCCGCTGAGCCCGGACACCCCCGTGCTGCAGCTGCCCACCCCGTTCGCCAACACGATCCCGCTGAGCCTGGAACCGGTGAGCGACTTCGACGACGCCGGCCCCGCGTGGGCGTGGAACGACATCCACACCGGCGAGCACACCGGCACCCACCTCGACGCCCCCGTGCACTGGATCAGCGGCCGCGACGGGCTGTCGGTGGACCGGATCGCGCCGTCGCGCCTGATCGGGCCGGTCGCGGTCGTGGACGGGACGGCGCAGGCGCAGGCCGACCCGGACTTCCTGCTGGAACCGGAGCACCTGCAGGCGTGGGAGGCCGAGCACGGTCCCTTCCCCGCCGGCGGCTGGGTGTTCTTCCGCACCGGCTGGAGCGCCCGCTCGAGCTCGCAGGAGGAGTTCCTCAACGCCGACGAGTCCGGCCCGCACACCCCCGGCATCTCCGCCGCCGGTGCCCGCTGGCTCGCGGAGAACACCGCGGTCTCCGGGTACGGCGTGGAGACGGTCGGGATCGACGCCGGCGCGGCCGGGGGTTTCGACCCGGCGTTCCCTGCCCACTACTTCCTGCTGGGCGCCGACAAGTACGGCCTGACGCAGCTGCAGAACCTGCACCGGCTGCCGGTCACCGGTGCCGTGGTGGTCGTCGCGCCGCTGCCCGTGGTCGGCGGCACCGGCAGCCCGGCGCGGGTGCTGGCGCTCGTCGAGCGGTCCTGAGGGTGGACGGCACCGTCGCCGGTCTCGTCGGCCGGGTCCTGGCGCAGCTGGGCGTGGCTCGCGCGTTCGGCGTGGTCGGCAGCGGGAACTTCGCCGTCACCAACGCCCTCGTGGCGCACGGGGTGCCGTTCACCGCCGCTCGCCACGAGGGCGGGGCGGCGACGATGGCCGACGCGTTCGCCCGCACCAGCGGGCACCTCGCCGTCGTCACCACCCACCAGGGGTGCGGGCTGACGAACGCGGTCACGGGCATCGCGGAGGCCGCGAAGTCCCGCACCCCGCTGATCGTCCTGACCGCCGACACGGCCGGTCCCGCGGTGCGGTCGAACTTCCGCATCGACCAGGACGCGCTGGCCCGCAGCGTCGGCGCGGTGCCCGAACGCGTCCACTCGGCGGGCAGCGCCGTCGCCGACGTGGTGGGGGGGGGGGGGGGGGGGGGGGGGGGGGGGGGGGGGGGGGGGGGGGGGGGGGGGGGGGGGGGGGGGGGGGGGGCGGGGGGGGGGGGGGGGGGGGGGGG
>NZ_JBJLRI010000086.1:0-15548 GCF_050871405.1 Kineococcus esterisolvens | reverse complement strand
CGGGGCGCGCGCCCCGGCGCCGCGGGCCCGGCCGTCAGCGCAGCGAGAGGGTCCAGCGGCGCGGGACGGTCGTGGTCAGCAGCACGCGGGTGCCGCTGGGCACCAGGTCGCCGCCGAGCCACGTGTAGCGCTCGCCGGGGTCGACGACCGGGGGCTGGCGGGGACCCGACCCGGTGCCCGGACCGAAGCGGACCTCGTCCCCGCCGCTGCGCCAGGTCCCCCACCCCTCGACGAGCTGGTGCACCGCGGGCGCGCCCTCGGAGGCCTCCTGCAGCACGACGGTGCCCTCCAGCTCGCCCTCGCCGTCGAAGGCGAGCTCGACCACGGCCGGCACGTCGCCGTCCCCCTCGGTGCCGCCCACCGCGAACTCGACGTCGAACCCGCGGCGCAGGTCGCCGGCCACCGGCCGCACCACGACCGTCGTCTCCAGCACGCGCTCGTCGCGCACGCGCTCGTCGAAGCTCATGGCGGCCCAGAACCGGCCCTCGCCGGTCAGGTCGTAGTCGCCGTCCGGGCGGCGGCGCCCGGGCGGCAGCGGCTGGTAGTACCCGGCGGTGATGCGCTGCGACGTGCGGAACGCCGAGCCGGCCAGCGGTTCGAGGCCGTGCCCGCGGAAGTGGCCGGTGGAGAAGAAGCGCGGGGAGAAGCGCACCGAGCTCAGCACCGCCGCGCCGCGCCGGTAGCGCAGGAAGGTGGGGTTCGTGGCCAGGCCGGAGGCGATGGGGCCGGGCCGGTCCTCGTCCTCGCCGCCGTCGGTGCCGGCGTAGACGGTGGCGGTGCAGTCGCCGGCGCGCAGCCGGGCCAGCCCGCTGCCGGGCAGGACGCGCGTGCCGTCGGCCCGCCACGGCCGCGGTCGCGGCAGGCGCGCGGCCAGGTCGGGGTGCACCAGCAGCTGCGCCCACAGGTCCGCGTCGCCGTGGCGGGCCGCGTCGTCGGTGCGCGCCAGCAGTTCCCGCACCACGGCGGCGTAGCGGCCGTCGCCCTCGAGCAGCGCCATCTCGCGGAACTGCAGCAGCCCGTCGGCGAGGTCCTTGCGCTGGCCCTGGTCCTGCCGCCGCGACTGCACGGACTCCACCGCGCCGTCGTCCTCGGCGAGCACCAGCTGCACGTCCAGGTTGCGCCGCACGACGGCGCGCAGGTCGACGCGGCCGGTGCAGCGGGCCACCGCCAGCAGCGAGGGGTTGGTCACCGCGAAGGCGTAGTTCGGGCTGCGCTCGGAGTACTGCCCGTCCGCGTCGACGTCGATCCCCTCGGCCAGCCACTCCTCGATCCGGCGGCGGTGGGCCGGGTCCGGCAGCAGCAGGTCGGTCTGCGCCAGTGCCGCGCTGACCTCCCAGCGGTGGTTCGGGGTGTGCACCCCGCCCGTGGCCAGGGCGCGACCGGCCGCCGCGAGGACGGCGGTGACGTCCTCGCGGGCCGCGCGCAGGGGGTCCGCCCCGCCGTGCGGGGCGGCCGCGCGCAGCAGGGTCAGCAGCTCGCACAGGTCACGCACGACGAACGCGGTGTCCGGCGGCGTGTGCAGGTTGCCCACGTCGAAGGTGCCGTCGCGGTGCTGGTCGGCGCGCAGCGCTGCGGCCGCCTCGGTGACCGCAGCGGCCAGCGCCGGGTCGTCGTGGAACGCCGAGCGGGGGCTGACGTGCAGGGCGGCCAGGCGCAGCGCCGAGCGGGCCACGGCGCGGTACGGCCACAGCCCCTCGATCTGCGCCCGGTAGCCCTCCAGGACGCCGGGGGCGGCGGCCTCGGCGGCGCGCAGCGCCCGCTCGACGAAGGGGCGGTCCAGGTCGGGACGGGTGAACGGGTCCAGCGCGGGGGCGGCGGGCCCCGGGGAGCCTGCGGGGGTGGGGGTGTCGGCCGCCGCGGGAGCCGCGACGGCGGCACTCCCCCCGGTGACCCCGGCGACGAACGTCCTGCGGCTGAGCACCACGATCCTCCTCGATCGTCAGGCAAGCGGTTACCCAGGTCTACCGCACCGTCACACCCCGGCACCAGGGTCGCGCGGTGCGCCCCGGCGAGCGGCCGGGTCGACCCGTCGGGAAGTACCTGTCACCAGCGGTACCGCTTACCGCCGGTGCGGCGTACTGTTGCCGCGGGCCGCGCCGCCGCGGTTCCCGCCACTGAACGAGGAGGTCCCGTGGCCCGCCCCACCCCCGCCGCGCGCAGCGTCGTGTTCGCCGACGGCGTGCGCACCCCCTTCGGCAAGGCCCGGCCCGACGGGCTCTACGCCGAGACCCGCGCCGACGACCTCGTCGTCGCCTGCCTGCGGGAACTGCTGCGCCGCAACCCCTCCCTGCCGCCCGAGCGGGTGGAGGAGGTCGCGATCGCGGCTGCCACGCAGAGCGGGGACCAGGGCCTGGTCCTGGGCCGCAGCGCCGCCCTGCTGGCCGGGCTGCCGGTGACCACTCCCGGCTACGCCGTCGACCGCTGGTGCGCCGGCGCCATGACCGCCGCGACGACCACCGCCGCCTCCATCGCCGTCGGCGCCCTCGACGTGGCGCTGGCCGGCGGCGTGGAGCACATGGGCCACCACCCCCTGGGGCAGGGCCTGGACCCCAACCCCCGCTTCCTCACCGAGCGCATCGTCTCCCCCGAGGCCCTGGACATGGGCAAGACCGCCGAGGCGCTGCACGACCGCTTCCCGCAGCTCACCCGGCAGCGCGCCGACGAGTACGCCGCCGCGAGCCAGCAGAAGTTCGCGAGGGCCGTGGCCGACGGCCGGGTCGGCGCCGACCTCGTGCCCGTCGCCGTGGCCGGTTCCGCGAAGGGCTGGGGGCTGGCCACCGCCGACGAGCTCGCCCGCCCCGACACGACGGTGGAGGGCCTGGCGGGCCTGCGCACCCCCTTCCGCCCGCACGGGCGCGTCACCGCCGGCAACGCCTCCCCCCTCACCGACGGTGCCACGGCGTGCCTGCTCGCCGAGGAGGGGACCGCCGCGGACCTGGGGCTCGAGGCCCGCATGCGCCTGGTCGGCTTCGGCTACGCCGGCGTCGAGCCGGAGGTCATGGGCCTGGGGCCGATCCCCTCCACCGAGAAGGCGCTGGCCCGCGCCGGACTGACGATCGACGACGTCGGCCTGTTCGAGCTGAACGAGGCGTTCGCCGTGCAGGTCCTGTCCTTCCTGGACCACTTCGGCATCGCCGACGACGACGAGCGCGTCAACCCCTACGGCGGCGCCATCGCGATCGGCCACCCGCTGGCGGCCTCCGGCGTGCGGCTGATGAGCCAGCTGGCCCGGCAGTTCGCCGAGCACCCCGAGGTCCGCTACGGCCTGACCGCGATGTGCGTCGGGCTCGGCCAGGGCGGCACGGTCATCTGGGAGAACCCGCACCACGCCGCGTACGAACCCACCACCGCGAGCGCCGGGGAGGCCCGCTGATGCCCGTCCACGTCCGCACCCTCGACCTGCCCGGCGCGCCCGGGGAGTCCACCGGGCAGCCCGGTTCCCGCCGCCTCGCCCTGCTGACCCTGGACCCGGGCGAGCCGCGCAAGCCGTTCGTGCTGGGCGCCGAGACGCTGGGGAGGTTGCGCGAGGCGCTGGAGGAGGCGCAGCGCCTGGCCGCCGCCGGCGAGGTCGTCGCCCTGGGGATCACCGGCGTGCAGGGGGTGTTCTGCGCCGGGGCGGACCTGAAGTCCATGGCCGCCACCCCCGACCGCGAGACCGGGCTCGCCACCGGGCGCCTCGGCCACGACGTCCTCGGCCGGCTCGGCACCCTCGGCGTGCCGACCTTCGCGTACGTCAACGGCCTGGCCCTGGGCGGTGGGCTGGAGACCGCGCTGCACGCCACGTACCGCACCGTCGCCACCACCGTCCGCGGCCTGGGCCTGCCCGAGACCCACCTGGGTCTGGTGCCCGGCTGGGGCGGCACCTGGCTGCTGCCGCACCTGGCCGGTCCCGACGTCGCCGTGCGCATCGCCGTGGAGAACGCTCTGGCGAACAACCGCACGATCACCGGTCCCGAGGCCGTGGAGCTCGGCATCGCGGACCTGGCCGCCGAACCCGCCGACTTCCTGCTGCAGTCGCTGCGCTGGACCTCGGCCGTCCTCGCCGGCGAGGTGCAGGTGCCGCGGCGGGTCCCGCTGCCCGACGCGGAGGAGGCCGCCGCGTGGGAGGCGGCCGTCGCCCGCGGTCGCGCCGTGGCCGACGCCCGCGTGCGCGGCGCCGCGCCCGCCCCCTACCGGGCGCTCGACCTGATCGCCGCCGCGCGCACGAACACCCGTGAGGAGCACTTCGCCACCGAGGACGCCGCGATCGGTGACCTCGTCGTCTCGCCGCAGCTGCGCGCCGGGCTCTACGCGTTCGACCTCGTGCAACGCTACGGCAGGAAGCCCACCGGGGCGCCGCCGAAGGAGCTGGCGCGGAAGGTCACCTCCGCGGGCGTCGTCGGCGCCGGGCTGATGGCCAGCCAGATCGCGCTGCTGCTCCTGCACCGGCTGCAGGTGCCCGTGGTGCTCACCGACGTCGACGAGGCCCGCGTCGTCAAGGGGGTCGAGTCCGTGCGGTCCGGCGTGGACGACCTGCTCGCCAAGGGGCGCGTCACCCCCGACGTGGCGAACCGGCTCAAGGCGTCGGTGTCGGGATCGGTGGGCAAGTCCGCCCTCGCCGGCTGCGACCTCGTGATCGAGGCGGTGTTCGAGGAGATGGCCGTCAAGCACGCCGTGCTGCGCGAGCTGGAACCCCTGCTGCGCGAGGACGCCGTCATCGCCACCAACACCAGTTCCCTGTCGGTCACGGAGATGGCCTCGGCGCTGGAGCACCCCGAGCGGTTCGTCGGGTTCCACTTCTTCAACCCCGTCGCGGTGCTGCCGCTGGTGGAGGTCGTGCGCACGAAGCGCACCGACGACGCGACGCTGGCCACCGCGTTCGCGGTGGGCGCGCGGCTGAAGAAGACGTGCGTGCTGGTGCGCGACGCCCCCGCGTTCGTCGTCAACCGGATCTCCACCCGCATGTTCGACGAGGTGGTGCGCGCCGTGGACGCGGGGACCCCGCTGGTGGAGGCCGAGCACGCCCTCGACGAGCTGGGCCTGCCGATGACGCCGTTCCGGCTGGCGTCGTTCGTCGGCCCCGCCGTCATGCTGCACGTGCACGAGACGCTCGCCGCGGCGTTCCCCGACCGCTACCGCGTCTCGCCGAACCTGCGCCGCTGGGTCGAGGCGGGCGCCCCCGACCTCGTCACCCCCAGGGGGCCGGTGGAGCCCACCGGTGCCGCCGAGCGCGTGTTCCGGCAGGGCACCGACCCCGTCAGCGGCCCCGACCTGCTGCGCCGGGTGCAGGACGCCCTGGCCGACGAGGTGCGCCGCGTCCTCGACGAGGGTGTGGTGGCCGGCCCGCAGGACGTCGACGTGTGCCTCGTGCTGGGCACCGGGCACCCGCTGTTCACCGGCGGCATCACGCCCTACCTGGACCGGGTCGGCGCCTCCGAGCGCGTCACCGGTCGCCGCTTCCACGAGGACTGACCGCTCGCCGGCCGCGGTGCCGCACCCTCCGGGACCGCGGGGCCCGGGGCGGTGCGGGTGCAGCCGCGGCCGGCGGCCTTGGCCTCGTACAACGCCGCGTCGGCGCGCGCGACGAGCTGGTCCACCTCCTCCGCGCCGTCCCAGACGGCCAGGCCGGCCGAGAAGGACTGCCCCTGCGGCACCAGGCCGCGCAGCTGCGCCAGGAGCTGCTCGGCGTGCCGCGGGCCCAGCCCCTCGGCGACCAGCACGAACTCCTCCCCGCCCCAGCGCGCCACCAGGGCCCCGGTGCCGGCCAGCCGATCGCTCCACGCCCGCGCAGCGCCGGCCAGGAGCCGGTCCCCGGCGGGGTGCCCGAAGGTGTCGTTGAACCGCTTGAAGCGGTCCAGGTCCAGCACGGCCAGCACCAGCGGAGTGCCGGCGGCCAGGGCGCGGTCCCGCAGCCGCTCGGTCTCGGCGGTGGCGCGGCGCCGGTTCGCCAGCCCCGTCAGCGGGTCGGTGCGGGCCAGCTCGGCGAGCTGGTCGGCCTGCTCACGCACCCGGCGCAGCAGGGTCCACACCCGCGCCACCACCAGGAGGAAGAGGACGCTGGAGGACAGCACCACCGCCCACGCCGACAGCGGCGCACCGGTCAGCAGCTGCACCGCGAGGGTCCCCGGGGCCAGCAGGCTCGCACCGGCCAGCAGCAGCAGCCGCGGCACGCCCACGTCCGCGCCCTCGCGCGGGGCGGGGTCGGACAGCCGACGCATCGAGGGGTGCAGCGCCGCGGCCCCCCACAGCAGGTAGGAGACCAGCCACACCGGGTCCAGGGCCGTGCCGTCGTAGCCGGTGGCGACGTAGGCGACCTGGTAGGCGACGTCGGCGGCGAGCATGGTGACCGCGGCCGCCGCCAGCAGGCGGAACGCGCACGAGCGGGCGCCCGTGGCCGACAGCAGCCGCACGAGCACCGCCAGGAGGGTCACGTCCGCGACGGGGTACGCCGCGGCGACCACCCCGCCGAGCAGGTCGCCCTCCAGCTCCGCGAGCGCCGGGCGCAGCAGGAACGCCCACGACAGCAGCCCCGCGCCGACCGACAGGATCGTCGCGTCGATGACCCCCTCGAGGTCCTGCCCGGGTCTGGCCCGCCGGGCCAGCGAGAGCAGGGAGGCGGCCAGCAGCGGGTAGGCCAGCAGGTAGGCGACGTCGGGGGGTGCGGGGTAGGCCCGGGAGCCCAGGACGTCGTAGACGAGGGTGTAGAGCACGTCGCCCAGCGCCCAGCAGCCCATCCCGGCCGCCATGCACCACCAGGCGCCCGGGTGCACCGGGCGGTGCACCCGCACCCCCAGCACGATCGCGGCGGCGCTGGAGGCCGAGACCGCGGCGAACACCGCGTCGCGGGCGGTGCCCCGCAGGCACAGGCAGGCGACGGTCAGCAGCCCCGCGAGCAGGAGGTACCCGATCCACAGCGGGAGCCGGCGGACGCGGGAGATCACGCTGGAGCATCGGCGCGCCGGGGCGCGCTCTTCACCCCCTGCGCGCTGCGGGATGATGGGGGCATGTCCGACGCCAGCACCGCGCCCGCACCCCAGCACCGCCCGGACGGCACCGCCGCCGGCGTCTCGGTCCCCGACCGCCCCACCGTGGACGGGCTGGAGCAGCGCTGGGCGCCGGCGTGGGAGGAGGCGGGCACCTACGCCTTCGACCGCACCGCCGAGCGCGCCGACGTCTACTCCATCGACACGCCGCCCCCGACGGTCTCCGGCTCGCTGCACGTCGGGCACGTCTTCAGCTACACCCACACCGACGTGGTGGCCCGCTTCCAGCGCATGCGCGGCAAGTCGGTCTTCTACCCGATGGGCTGGGACGACAACGGCCTGCCCACCGAGCGGCGCGTGCAGAACTACTTCGGCGTGCGCTGCGACCCCTCGCTGCCCCACGACCCCTCCTTCACGCCGCCGGAGAAGGCACCGAAGAACGACCGCGACTTCGTGCAGGTCTCCCGCCGCAACTTCGTGGAGCTGTGCGAGCGGCTGACCGCCGAGGACGAGCAGGTCTTCGAGTCGCTGTGGCGGCGCCTGGGGCTGTCGGTGGACTGGACGCACACCTACTCCACGATCTCCGGGGACTCCCGCGCCGCCGCGCAGCGCGCGTTCCTGCGCAACCTCGCCCGCGGCGAGGCGTACGCCGCCGAGGCCCCCACCCTGTGGGACACCACGTTCCGCACCGCGGTGGCGCAGGCGGAGCTGGAGGACCGCGAGCGCGAGGGCGCCTACCACCGCGTCGCGTTCGAGCGCACCGACGGCGGCGAGCCGGTCTTCATCGAGACCACCCGCCCGGTGCTCATCCCGGCCGTCGTGGCCCTGGTGGCCCACCCCGACGACGAGCGCTACCAGCCGCTGTTCGGCTCCACGGTGCGCTCACCGCTGTTCGGGGTCGAGGTGCCCGTGGTGGCGCACCGCCTCGCCGAGCCGGACAAGGGTTCCGGCATCGCGATGATCTGCACCTTCGGCGACACCACCGACGTGACGTGGTGGCGCGAGCTGCAGCTGCCCACCCGCGCCGTCATCGGCTGGGACGGCCGGCTGGTGCGCGAGACGCCCGAGTGGATCGCCGGCGGTCCCGGCGAGGAGCTGTGGGCCGAGATCGGCGGCGCCACCGTGCACACCGCGCAGGAGAAGGTCGTCGCCGCGCTGCGCGAGTCCGGCGCGATGGTCGGCGAGCCGAAGAAGATCACGCACCCGGTGAAGTTCTACGAGAAGGGCGACCGCCCCCTCGAGATCGTCACCACCCGCCAGTGGTACCTGCGCAACGGCGGCCGCGACGAGCAGCTGCGCGAGCAGCTGCTCGCGCGGGGCGCGCAGCTCACCTGGTACCCCGAGCACATGAAGCACCGGTACGACCACTGGGTCTCCGGCCTCAACGGCGACTGGCTGATCTCCCGCCAGCGCTTCTTCGGCGTGCCGTTCCCCGTCTGGTACCCGCTCGACGCCGACGGCGCACCCCGCTACGACGCGCCGATCCTGCCCGCGGAGTCCGCGCTGCCGGTGGACCCCGCCTCCGAGACCCCGCCCGGCTACGACGAGTCGCAGCGCGGGGCGCCCGGCGGCTTCAGCGCCGACCCCGACGTGATGGACACGTGGGCCACCTCCTCGCTGACCCCGCAGATCGCCGGGGGCTGGGAGCGCGACCCCGACCTGTACGGCCGCGTCTTCCCCATGGACCTGCGCCCGCAGGGGCAGGACATCATCCGCACCTGGCTGTTCTCCACCGTCGTGCGCTCGCACCTGGAGACCGGCGGGCTGCCGTGGTCGCGCACCGCGCTGTCCGGCTGGATCCTCGACCCGGACCGCAAGAAGATGTCCAAGTCCAAGGGCAACGTCGTCACGCCGCTGGCGCTGCTGGAGGAGCACGGCTCCGACGCGGTGCGCTACTGGGCGGCGTCCTCGCGGCTGGGCACCGACGCCACCTTCGACACCGGGCAGATGAAGGTCGGCCGCCGGCTGGCGATGAAGCTGCTCAACGCCTCCAAGTTCGTCCTCGGCCTGGGGGTCGAGCGCGGCACCGCCGCCGACCCCGCCGCGGTCACCGAGGCCGTCGACGCGTCGGTCCTGGTGCAACTGGCCGCCGTCGTGCGCCAGGCCACCGACGCCTTCGAGCGCTACGACCACGCCACCGCCCTCGACGTCACCGAGAAGTTCTTCTGGACCTTCTGCGACGACTGGGTCGAGCTCGTCAAGGACCGCGCCTACGGCACCCGCGGCGAGGCACCCGCCGCGTCCGCGCGCGCCACGGCGGCCCTGGCGCTGCGCACCCTGCTCCGGCTGTTCGCCCCGTTCCTGCCGTTCGCGGCGGAGGAGGTCTGGTCGTGGTGGCAGGACGGTTCGGTGCACACCGCGTCGTGGCCCACCACCGACGAGCTCGGCGCGCCCGACGGGACCGCCACCGGCGTCCTGGGGGCGGCCGGTCAGGCGCTGTCGGCGCTGCGCAAGGTCAAGAGCGAGGCGAAGGTCTCGCAGAAGACCCCGCTGACGGCGGCCACGGTGTCCGGTCCCGCCGGGGTGATCGCCGACGCCGCCCGCGCGGAGGCCGACGTGCTGGCCGCGAGCCGCGCGGCCTCGATCACCTGGCAGGAGGTGCCGGTCGCCGCGGGCGAGCAGGCACCGGTGCTGACCGCGAAGGCGGAGATCGCCGAGCAGGACTGACGTTCCGCTCCCGACGGGGCCGCTCCCTCACGGGGTGCGGCCCCGTCGCGTTCCCCGTCGCGTTCTCGGGGGCCGTGGTGGGACGGTGACGGGCGTCCGGAGCCCGCGCCTGAACGCGCCGGGCGACGGGTGCACCCGAGCCGGGCGCGGGCGGGGAGCCCGACGGCCGGAACACCTCGCCACCCGGCCACGAACCCCCACCGCCGCACCGGGGAAGCGCGAGGCCCCGCGGTGCAGACGCACCACGGGGCCTCGCGCGGGGAGACGGCCGATCAGCGCTCGACGGTCCCGGCGATGAACGCCTCGACGGCGGCGCGGCCGGTCTCGTCGTCGCGCTGCTCCGGCGGGGACTTCATGAAGTACGCCGACGGGGACAGCAGCGGGCCGCCGATGCCGCGGTCCAGGCCGATCTTGGCGGCGCGCACGGCGTCGATGATGACGCCGGCGGAGTTCGGGGAGTCCCAGACCTCCAGCTTGTACTCGAGGTTCAGCGGCACGCCGCCGAACGCCTCGCCCTCCAGGCGCACGTACGCCCACTTGCGGTCGTCGAGCCACTGGACGTAGTCGCTGGGGCCGATGTGCACGTCGCGGGTGCCGAAGTCCGCCTGGACGTTGCTGGTGACGGCCTGCGTCTTCGAGGTCTTCTTGGACTCCAGCCGGTCGCGCTCCAGCATGTTCTTGAAGTCCATGTTGCCGCCGACGTTGAGCTGGTAGGTCCGCTTGAGCTTGATGCCGCGGTCCTCCAGCAGCTTGGCCAGCACCCGGTGGGTGATGGTCGCGCCGACCTGGGACTTGATGTCGTCGCCGACGATGGGCAGGCCCGCGTCGGTGAACTTCTGCGCCCACTCGGGGGTGCTGGCGATGAAGACGGGCAGGGCGTTGACGAAGGCGCAGCCGGCGTCGATGGCGCACTGGGCGTAGAACTTCGCCGCGTCCTCCGAGCCCACCGGCAGGTAGCAGACGACGACGTCGACACGCGCCTCGCGCAGCGCGGCGACGACGTCGACCGGTTCCGCCGTGGACTCGGTGATGGTCTCGCGGTAGTAGCGGCCCAGGCCGTCGAGGGTGTGCCCGCGCTGGACGGTGACGCCGGTGGGCGGCACGTCGGCGATCTTGATGGTGTTGTTCTCGCTGGCGCCGATGGCGTCGGCGAGGTCGGTGCCGACCTTCTTGTCGTCGACGTCGAAGGCGGCGACGAACTTGACGTCCCGCACGTGGTACTCGCCGAACTCGACGTGCATGAGGCCGGGGACGGTCGCGGCCTCGTCGGCGTCCGCGTAGTGGTGGACGCCCTGGACGAGGGAGGCGGCGCAGTTGCCGACCCCCACGATCGCGACGCGGATCTCGGACATCAACTCTCCTCGGGAGGGGCTGCGGCCGGAACGCCCGGCCGGGCGGGGGCACGGCGTTCGGCCGTGATGAGGCGGTCGAGCCAGTCGACCTCGCTGCGGACGGTCTCCAGGCCGTGGCGCTGGGCCTCCAGGGCGTACGCGTCGAGCTGGGCCTGGGTCCGCTCGATCGACACCGACAACTGCTCCAGGCGTTCCAGCAGCCGGGCCCGGCGGCCCTCGAGGATGCGCAGCCGCGTGCGGGGGGCGACGCGCTGGAACAGGGCCAGGCGCACCCCGAACGCGTCGTCCTCCCAGGCGGCGGGACCGGCCTCCTCGAGCAGCTCGGCCAGCCGTTCCCTGCCGTGCTCGGTGATCTCGTACACGACACGGGAGCGCTTGGAGCTCACCGTGCCCGGTGCGCGCTGCTCGGCCGTCTCGGTGAGGCAACCGCCGGCCTGCAGGGCGCGCAGGCACGGGTAGAGCGTGCCGTAGGACAGCGCGCGGAAGGCACCCAGCCGGTCGTCCAGGCGGCGGCGGACCTCGTAGCCGTGCAGAGGGCCCTCGGCGAGGAGGGCCAGCACCGCCAGGGGCAGCACGTCACCGCGCTTGCGCACCACCGACCACCCCTCCACCGCCTCTTCCGATGCATCGGTTCGATGCATCGAGAGGACATTAGGGGCGAGCGGTCGCGGTGACAACCCCCGGGCCCCGGGGGCGTGTCGCGGGACCCGCCCCGACGGGCGGGGAGGGGGCGGTACGGTTCCCCCGTGCACCCCGAGGCCGCAGACCACCTGGAGCGCGAACTGGCCGTCCTGCTGCGCCGATCGCGGGCGATCAGCCGGGAGACGGCCCGCACGGTGCACCCCGACCTCGAACCGGAGGCGTACAGCCTGCTGGTCCGCCTGGACGACGTGGGCGAGGCCCGCCCCTCGGACCTGGCCACGTTCTTCGGCATCGGCAAGCCGACGTTGAGCCGGCAGGTGCAGCTGCTGGAGTCCCTGGGCCTGATCGAGCGCTCCACCGACCCCACGGACGGCCGGGCGGTGCGCCTGCGCCTGTCCCCCACCGGCGCGAGCCAGCTGCACGCCGCCCGCCTCGCGCGCCGCGAGCGGCTGCACGCGCGCCTGCAGGACTGGTCCGAGGAGGACATGACGCAGCTGGCCACGCTCGTGGCTCGCCTGAACTCCCAGCTCTGACCCCGCCGGGGCCCTGCACCCCGGCGCGCACCGCCCCTGACGCGACCCCCGTGGAGCCACCTGCGCCCGGGAACCCGCTTGCGTGCTGCAACCACACGGTCATATGGTTGCTTGCACACACCAACCGCTCTCCAGGGGTCGTCCATGGCCACCACCACCGCCTGCGCCGCGCTCGTCTCGGTGCTGCCCCACCTCCTGCGGGCACGCCGCCACCTCGCCGGTGCCGCGTCGCCGCCCACCACGGCGGCTCTCGCCGTCGTGCACGAGCACGGCAGCCTGCGCACCACCGAGGTCGCCGAGCAGCTCGGCCTGGACCTGTCCACCGTCAGCCGCCACGTCGGCCACCTGCGCACCCGGGGGCTGCTGGAGGCGTCCCCCGACCCCGACGACGGCCGCTCCCACCGCCTCACCGTGACAGCCGCCGGCCGGGCGGAGCTGAGCGCCCAGCGCGACCGCGTGGTCAGCGCCCTCGCGGCGCGCCTGGCCGACTGGGACGACGCCGAGATCCACCACCTCACCCGGCTGCTGCAGAAGCTGGCCACCACCGCACAGGAGAAGACCTTGCAGGGGAACGCATGAGCACCACCGCAACGCCGCCGCAGGCGGCTCCCGTGAAGATGAGCCACAAGGAGGTCCTCGAGGCGCTCTCCGGGCTGCTGCTCGGCATGTTCGTCGCGATCCTGTCCTCCACGGTCGTCTCCAACGCCCTCCCCACGATCGTCAACGACCTCGACGGCACGGAGTCCAGCTACACCTGGGTCGTCACCGCAGCCCTGCTGGCCACGACGATCTCCACCCCGATCTGGGGCAAGCTGGCGGACACCTTCTCCAAGAAGCTGCTCGTCCAGATCGCCCTCGTCGTGTTCGTCGTCGCCTCCGCGATCGCGGGCCTGTCGACGAGCATGGGCATGCTCATCGCGCTGCGCGTCGTGCAGGGCATCGGCGGCGGTGGGCTGATGGCGCTGGCCCAGGTCATCCTCGCCTCGATGGTCAGCCCGCGCGAGCGTGGCCGCTACTCCGGCTACCTGGGCGCCACCTTCGCCGTGGCCACCGTCGGAGGCCCCCTCATCGGCGGCGTCCTCACCGAGCACCTGTCCTGGCACTGGTGCTTCTACGTCGGCGTCCCCTTCGCGGTCATCGCCTTCTTCGTCCTGCAGTTCCGCCTCAAGCTCCCCGCGCAGCCCCGGCACGAGGTCCACATCGACTACCTGGGCGCCCTGCTGCTGGCGGGCGGCGTCTCCGCGCTTCTCGTCTGGGTGTCCCTGGCGGGGAACGAGTTCGCGTGGGGCTCGTGGTGGACCGTCGCCCTCGTCGGGGCCGGCGTGGTGCTCCTGGCCCTCACCGTGCTCGCCGAGTCCCGGGCCAAGGCCCCGATCGTCCCGCTGAAGTTCTTCCGCGAGCCGACCATCGCGCTGTCCGCCCTGGCCAGCCTGTTCGTCGGCGTGGCGATGTTCGGCGCGACGATCTTCCTCAGCCAGTACTTCCAGCTGGGCCGGGGCCAGTCGCCCACCCGCTCGGGCCTGTCGACCATCCCGATGATCGCCGGCCTGTTCCTGTCCTCCACGATCGCCGGGCAGTTCATCACCCGCACCGGCAGGTGGAAGGGGTGGCTGGTCGCAGGCGGCGTGCTCCTCACCGCCGGCCTGGCCCTCATGGGCACGATCGCCCACGACACCGCCTACTGGACCGTGGCCGTCTACATGGCCCTCGTCGGCCTCGGCGTCGGCATGATGATGCAGAACCTCGTGCTCGCCGTGCAGAACGTCGCCGCCCCGCAGGACCTCGGCTCGGCCAGCTCCTTCATCGCCTTCTCCCGCAGCCTCGGCGGTGCCGTCGGCGTCTCCGCGCTGGGCGCCGTGCTCGGCCACCGGGTCACCGACCACCTGCTCGACGGGCTGGAGACGGCCGGCATCGACCCGGCCGCCACCGGCTCGCTCAGCTCCGGCGGCGGGATCCCCGACCTGTCGGCGCTCCCCGGGCAGCTGCGCACGGTCGTCATGTCCGCCTACGGCTCCGGCATCGCCGACGTCTTCCTCCTGGCCGCCCCGTTCGCCCTCGTGGCCCTCGTCGCGAGCCTCTTCTTCAAGGAACGCGCACTGCGCGACGACGACGGCGACCGGGGTGCCTCGCCGACCATGGTCCCCGAGACGGCCACCGCCACCGGCACCACCCCGGTGCAGCTGCCCGTCGCCGACGGCACCGCCACGGCCCGCGCCACCGGCGGCGTTCCCGCGCAGAGCTCCCGCGCCGCCTCGCGCACCGGCACGGGGCTGGGCGTCTCCGGCGCCGTGCGACACGCCGACGGCCGCCCGCTGCCGGAGGCGGTGGTGACCCTGGCCGACCAGAGCGGCCAGCAGGTGGCGCGCACCACCAGCGCCGCCGACGGCACCTACCGCGTGGACCTGCCCACGGGAGGCACATACCTGCTCATCGTGGCCGCCCCGCACGTGGCCCCCTCGGCGGCGCTGGTCGCCGTCGGCGGCACCCCGGTGCGGCGCGACGTGGTCCTCAGCGGGCGCTCCGCCATCACCGGGCGGGTCCTGGCCCACGAACCGGCCGCCGACGCCGACCGCGGCGTGACCGGGGCGCTGGTCACGCTGACCGACGTCACCGGGCGGGTCGTCGGCTCCACCCGCAGCGGCGAGGACGGCGGCTACTCCTTCAGCGACCTGGTGGGCGGCGCGTACGTGCTCACCGCCCAGAGCGGTGCGCACCGCCCGCTGGCCCGGAGCGTCGACGTCCCCGACTCCGGGGCGCTGGCCTGCGACCTGCTGCTGTCCGGGGGCGGGCGCCTCACCGGCACCGTCGTCGCCGCCAGCGACGGTCGCCGCCTCCCCGAGGCGACCGTCACCCTGGTGGACGCCGACGGCCAGGTCGTCGGCTCGACGGTCACCGACGCCGACGGCGGCTACGGCTTCGAGGACCTCGCCGGTGGGCACTACACGCTCACGGCCTCGGGGTTCGCCCCCGTGGCCACGAGCGTGGACGTGGCGGAGGGCACCGTCTGCGCGGTGCAGGTGACGCTCGGAGCAGCAGCCGGTGAGCCGGCCCCCCACACCCGGGCGCAGCAGCCGTGACCGGGCAGGAGGGCACCGGCCGGGCCCGTCCCGCCGCGGGCACCGCGGGGCCGCAGGCCGGTGCGGTCGCCGGTGAGGGGCGGGTGCTCACCCGGGAGGGCTGGCCCGTGCCCGGCGCCTCCGTCACGCTGCTCGGCGCCGACGGCACCCAGGTGGCGCGCGCCGTCACCGGCGGCGACGGCACCTTCGCCCTGCCCGCCGTGCGGCCCGGGGGGGGGGGGGGCGGGGGGGGGGGGGGGGGGGGGGGGCCCCGGGCGCGGCCCGCGCAGCCGGTGGGGGGCCCCCGCCCCCTCGCGCGCGCGGCGGGGGGGGCGG
>NZ_JBJLRI010000085.1:0-15578 GCF_050871405.1 Kineococcus esterisolvens | reverse complement strand
GCTCTTGGCGGCGAGCTGGGCGACCCACTGCCCCTGGGGCGGGTGCTCGGCCAGGGCCCGCCCGGGGCGCCCCCCCCCCCGCCCCCCCGCCCCCCGCCGCGGCGGGCCGGCAGGGGCACGACGCTCACGAGGGGTCGACCACGTCGAGGCCCATGTCGGTGAGCCGGTCGGTGGCGGCGGCGTCGGCCTCGGCGAGCACCTGGGCGAAGGTGCTGGACCCGGTGGCGACCGCGCCGAACCCGTCGGTGATGTCGGCGTCGACCTGACCGTTGGCGGGGCCGTCGGTCCACGTCGGCGGGACGACCTCGGCGGCCTGGCGGTAGACGTCGTAGATGCGCTGGCCGCCGAAGTACGGCATCTCCTCGGCCAGGGCCTCGGACTCGAAGCCGACCAGCGCGGTGGGGAAGATGCCGCCGACGGAGATGAGGTGCTCGACCTGCTCGGGGTCGCTGTTGATCCAGGTGAGGAACTCCGCGGCCCCCTCCAGGTCGTCCGCGCCGGCGAGCACCACGTCGGCGGCGCCGCCGGAGTCCCCGGCGACCGGGGTGCCGTCGTAGGTGGGTTGCGGCGCGACCCGCCACAGGCCCGACTGGCCGGCGACGTTCTCCTGCAACTGCACCGGGAACCAGGCGGCGTAGGTGATGGTGGCGATCTCCCCGGCGTTGACGGACGACCAGTACTCCGGCGTCCACATCTGGGTGACCTTCACCAGGCCCGCGTCCAGGAGCCGCTGCCACCGCTCGGCGACCCGGCGGCTCTCGGGGCTGTCGACCTGGACGCTCCAGGCGTCGCCCTCGATGCCGAAGTAGGTGCCTCCGGCCTGGGAGACGTCCTGAGTCCACTGGCCGATCTCGCTGGGCGAGAAACCGGCGATGTACACGTTCGGGTCGGCGGCGTGCAGGGCCGCAGCGGCCTGCTCGTACTCGTCCCACGTGGTGGGCACCGCGATGCCGTGCTTCTCGAAGACGTCCGCGCGGTACATCATCGCCGTGGGGCCGCTGCCCTGCGGGACGCCGTACACCTCGCCGGCCAGCGTCACCGACTGCCACGAGGAGGGGGTGTACAGGTCCTCGGTGTCGGCGACGAACTCGGTGATGGGCTGCACCCGGTCGTTGATGACGTAGTCGGGCAGGTCGTGCGTGGACAGCTGGACGATGTCGGGGCCGGCGCCGGCGTCCACGGCGGCCTCCACCTTCTTGCCGTCGTCGCCGGTCATGCGGTGGAACTCCACCGGGGTGTCGGGGTTTTCGCTGTTCCACTGCGCGACCTGCTCCTCCAGCCCGGGCACCCAGCCCCAGAACTGGATGGGGTCGCCGGCGCCGCCCGCCGCGGCCCCACCGCCTCCCCCGCCGCACGCGGCCAGCAGGCCGGCGGTGCACAGCAGGGCGGCCGCGCGGCCGGCGCGGTGCGCGGCGGGGCTGGTCCGGGTCGTCCACACCATCGTGTCTCCTCCGTCCGCACCGCTTCCGCGGGGTGCGGCTCGTCGTCTCGCGACGGAGGTCCGCCGCCGGTGACCGGTAGGAGGAGGATGCCTCCCGGCGCCGAGAGGCGTCAAGATGTCATCTGATGAATCTGTCGCCGTCGAGGGCCTGACGCCCGGCGGCCACCCCGGAGGAGACCCGCCGTGCCCCTGTCCGAGATGACCCAGGCCGAGCTCGAGGCGTACGAGCCCACGTTCACCCCGCCCGCCGGTTTGCGGTCCTTCTGGGACCGCACCCTCGAGGGGGCGCGCGCCCTGCCCCTGGACCTGGAGCTCACCGAGACCCCCACTCGTCTGACGACCCTCACCCACTGGGACGTGTCGTTCGCCGGGTACGGCGGCGACCGGGTGCGGGCGTGGCTGGTCCGCCCGCGCGGCGCCGAGGGCCCGCTGCCCGTGGTGGTGGAGTTCGTCGGCTACGGCGGCGGGCGCGGCCTGCCCGAAGAACGCCTGACCTGGGCCAGCGCCGGGTACGCGCACCTCGTCGTGGACACCCGCGGCCAGGGTTCGGTGTGGGGAGGCGGCGGCCACACGCCCGACCCGCACGGTTCCGGGCCCGCCACCCCCGGGTTCACCACCCGCGGCATCCTCGACCCCGAGGAGTACTACTACCGGCGCGTGTACACCGACGCCGTGCGCGCCGTCGAGGCCGCCCGCGCCCTGCCGGGCGTCCTGCCGCACGCCGTGGCGGTCGCCGGCGCCAGCCAGGGCGGTGCCATCGCCCTGGCGGCCGGCTCGCTCGTGCCCGACGTGCTCGCGGTGCTCCCCGACGTGCCGTTCATGAGCCACCTGCGCCGCGCGGTGGAGGTCTGCGGGCTGGACCCCTACCTGGAGATCACCCGCTACCTGTCGGTGCACCGCGACCAGGCCGAGCGGGCCCTGGCGACCCTGGACCACTTCGACGTCGCGCACCTGGCCCCGTGGGCGAGCGCCCCCGCGCTGTTCTCCGTGGCGCTGATGGACCGGGTGTGCCCGCCGTCCACGGTGTACGCCGCGCACCGCGCCTACGGCGGACCGGCCGAGCTGACCGTCTACCGGTTCAACGACCACGAGGGCGGCCAGGTGCACCACTGGCGCCAGCAGCTGGAGTGGCTGGGCGAGCAGGTCGCGCGGGTGCGGGGCGTGACCGGCACCGCCGACTGAGCGACGACACGGACCTGAACGGCCGCGCGGGGACCTCCGCCCGTGCTCCCCGCGCGGCCGGACCCCTTACGGTTCGGCCATGAGTGGAAACCACGCTCTCCGCACCGTCCCCCGCCCCGGCGACGCGCCCGCCGGGGACCTGACCGGCGACGACCTGGTCGCCGCCGCCGCCCGGCTCGCCCGGGAGCTCCTGCAGGACCTGCACCCGCGCTGGGAGCACACCCGCGCCGTGGCCGCCCGCGCGGCCGCCGGTGCCGGTGCCGTCGCTCCCGACGACCGCGCCCTGCTCGTGGCCGCGGCGTGGCTGCACGACGTCGGCTACGCCCCGGCCCTGCGCGTCTGCGGCTTCCACCCCATCGACGGCGGCGACCACCTGCGCCGGCAGGGCTGGTCGCCGCTGCTGGCCGCGCTCGTCGCCCACCACTCCGGCGCCCGCTTCGTGGCCCGGGTGCGGGACCTGGGCGCCGCGCTCGCCGCCCACGACGACCCCCGCGCCGTGCAGGGCCCGCTCGCCGACGCCCTGACGTGGGCGGACCAGACCGTCTCGGCGACCGGCGAGGTCGTCGACGTGGAGGAGCGGCTGGCGGACGTGCTGCGCCGCCACGGCCCCGACAGCCCCAACGCCCGCTGCCACCACCTGCGCGGCCCGTACGTGCGGGAGGCGGTGCGTCGCACCGAGGAGCGGCTGCGGCGTCCCGGCGGGTCGGTCGTGCTGCCCCCGGGGGGCCCGCGCGACTGACCGCGCCACCGGGGGCGGCCCCGGCACCTCAGCCCAGGTGGGCGCGCAGCCAGTCCGTGGCCGCCGCGTCGACGCGCGCGGCGTGCGGGGTCTGCGGGGCCGCCTCCAGGCCGGGCTCGGCGGCCAGGGCGTGCCCCATGCCGGGCACGACCCCCAGCCGCACCCGCTCGGGGTCGCCGTACGCCGCGACCAGGGCCTCGTGCAGCTGGGCCGCGGGCCGCACGAAACCCTCCTCGTCGTCGTCCGCACCGACGACGAGGAGGACCGGCGGCCGCCCGGCGGCGGCGTGCTCGCCCGCTCGCGCCACCGCGTCGATCCGCGCCGCGACCGCGTCCGCCGCGGGCGACCACGCGTACTCGAGACCCATCCGCGCCGCCGTGGACTCGACCACCGGCCGCAGCCGCAGCAGCGGGCTGACCAGGACGAGGGCGGACGCGCCCAGCCCCGCCTCCAGCAGCGCGAGGAACGCCACGGCCGCACCCATCGAGCCGCCCAGCAGCGCCAGCGGGCCGTCCGGGCAGCCCAGCTGGGTCCGCACGCCGGCGAGCACCGCGGGGGCCTCCGCCACGGCCTGCTCGGCGATCGGCCCGAACAGCTCCAGCACGGCGTCGCGGCGCCCGCGCTCCACCAGCTCCTCCGGCCCGCCGGCGGGCAGCCGGGACCCGGTCAGCGGCAGTTCCAGGTGGACCCGCCAGGCGTCCACGCCGTCCAGCGGCAGGGCCGCCGCGAACGCCTCGGGCGTGCGCGGCGCGTCCACGAGGTGCCACGTCAGCACCAGGGGGGTCGCCGCCGTCGGCTCCCCGGCGGGCGGCAGCGCCAGGTACGGCACCCCGGCGGCGACCCCTCTGCGGGGCCCGGCCCCGGTGGGCGCGGCGGACGCGGCGGACGTGCTGTGCGTGGACGGGTTCACGGTGCCTCCCGGGGTTCGCGGCTGGTGGTGGCCACCGTGCCCGTCGCCACCGACACGGCGGGCGCGGTGGCGACGGGCTGCGCACCCCGTCCGCGGGAGGGGGCCACGTGGATCCGGGCCCGCACCGCCGCGGCCGCGCACACCAGCACCGCCGCGGCGGCGACGACCACGGCGGGACCGACCCGCTCGCCGAAGAACAGGGCCGACCAGGCGATCGTCAGCACCGACTGCACCAGCTGCACCTGGCTGACGCTGGTCATCGGGCCGATCGCCAGCCCCCGGTACCAGGCGAAGAACCCCAGGAACATGCTGAACACCGCGAGGTAGCCGAACGACAGCCACCCGGCCACCCCGGCGCTCGTGCGCCCGCCGGCCGCGCCGACGGCCGTCAGCGCCGCCGTCACCGGCAGCGCCAGCACCAGCACCAGCACCCAGCAGATCGTCTGCCACGCACCGAGTTCGCGTGCGAGCAGACCGCCCTCGGCGTACCCCAGCGCCGCCAGCACCACCGCGCCCAGCAGCAGCGCGTCACCGGACCCGGCGCCGCCCAGACCACCACCGCTGAGCGCGACGAACACCACGACGGCGACGAGGCCGGCGGCTCCGGCCGCCCAGAAGCCCCGCCCGGGGCGCTCGCGGGTGCGCAGGACCACCGCGACGGCGGTGGCCGCGGGCAGGACGCCCACGACGACGGCGCCGTGGGCCGCGGGCACGTCGCGCATCGCGACGCTGGTCAGCAGGGGGAAACCCGCCACGACCCCGGCGACCACGAGCAGCAGGCGCGGCACCAGCCGCAGCGGCGGGCGGCGGCTGCGGGTCGCGGCGAGGACCGCCGCGGCCAGCACGCCGGCGACGACGGCGCGGCCGCCGCCGACGAACAACGGGTCGAGGGTGCGCACGGCCACGCGGGTGAACGGCAGCGTGAACGAGAAGACCACGACGCCGAGCAGGCCGAGCAGCGGCCCGGCGGCTGCGGACGGGGCGCCGCCCGCGGGACGCCGGGGTAGCGGGAGCCGTTCCTCAGCAGTAGCGCTACTGCGATCTCTCATGCATCAGCATAGCGGTTGGTCGCCCGCTACCGCTGTGCCCACGCGGCCGGTCACCCCGGCCGCAGCAGGTCCCGCTCCTCCACCAGTCCCAGCGCCAGCGTCCGGTAGCCGACCTCCTCGAACAGGACGGTGACCCGGTCGTCCTCGTGGTGCATGACCTGCCCACCGCCCCACTCCGGGTGCCGCACCGCCGATCCGACGGGGAACGGCTCGCCGGCACCGGCGTCGCTGCGCTCCTGCGCGGTGCCGGCCCGGCACGTGTCGCAGTTGCCGCAGGGCCGCTCCAGCTCCTCGCCGAAGTAGCCCAGCAGGAACCGCCGCCGGCAGGCCGTGGTCTCGGCGTAGGTGCGCATCATCTCCAGGCGGGAGCGCTCCACGGACCGCTGCTGCTCCGAGAGTTCCACGGCGGCCTCAGCGGCCCCGGCCGGTGGTGGCCCACCGGTCCCGGCGACCAGCCGGCCGCGCTCGTCCTCGGCGAGCGCGCCGACCTCCTCCAGCAGGTTCACCACACCCGCCAGGCGGGTGGCGCTCGTGCCCAGTTCCCGGCGCAGCTCGCCCGGTTCCACGGGCCCGTCGTGGGCGCGGACCGCCGCGGCGACCTCCCGCAGCGGTTCCGGCCTGGCGACGCCGGCGGTGAAGAACGTCCGCAGCCCCAGGTCCTCGGGGCGGTAGTGCAGCACCGCGCGGGCCGGTTCCCCGTCGCGGGCGGCGCGGCCGATCTCCTGGTAGTAGCTGTCCAGCGAGTCGGGCACGTGGGCGTGCACGACCGCCCGCACGTCGGGTTTGTCGATCCCCATGCCGAACGCGTTCGTGGCGACCACCACGTCGAGGGTGCCGTCGACGAACTCGTGCAGCACCCGGTCGCGGTCGGCGCGCTTGCGGCCGGCGTGGTAGAACTCCGCGGCACGGCCGGCCCCGCGCAGTTCCGCGGCGATCTCCTCGGCGTCGCGGCGCCGGGCCACGTACACGACGACCGCGCCGTCCGTGGAGGTCACCGACTCCAGGACACCGGCCCGCTGGCGGTCCGCGGTGGAGTAGCGGCGCACCTGCAGGTCGATCTCGGGGCGGTCGAAACCCTCCACGAGCACCAGGGGGTCCCGCAGGCGCAGGTGCCCGACGACCTCCGCGCGCACCTGCGGGCTGGCCGTCGCCGTCAGCGCCACCACCTGCGGCCGGCCGAGCCGCTCGGCGGCCGTCCCCAGCCGCAGGTACTGCGGGCGGAAGTCGTGCCCCCAGGAGGAGACGCAGTGCGCCTCGTCCACCACCAGCAGCCGGGGGCGCGAACCCGCCAGCTCGTCGAGGACCTCGTCGCGAGCGAGCTGCTCGGGAGCCAGGAACACGAACCGCACGTCGCCGCTGCGCAGCGACTCCCGCGCCTCGCGCCACGCGGACGCCGGCAGCTGGGAGTTCAGCACCACCGCCCCGCCGCGGCGCGCGTCCTCGCGCAGCCCGTCCACCTGGTCGCGCTGCAGCGCGATGAGGGGGGACACCACGACCACGGGACCGTCCAGCAGCAGCGCCGGCACCTGGTAGATCGCCGACTTCCCCGCCCCGGTGGGCATGACGGCCAGGACGTCGCGCCCGGCCAGGACCGCCTCCATCGCCTCGGCCTGGCCGGGGCGCAGCTCCTCGAACCCGAACGCCTCCCGCGCGGTGCGCAGCAGGTCGGTGCCCACCTCGGGCCCTCGTCGTGCCACAGGTCCTCCACGTCGCGGCGGCGTGGGCCACCACCGCAGTCCCGGGGCCCTCGCCGGCCGCGTGGCTGGACCCGCAGGGGCCGTGCGCGGTGACCGGCCCCTGCGGGCCCGTCACCGCGCACCACCGTAGGCACCGCCCGGGCGGCGCGCCCGTCGATCTCCCCGCGGAACCCCGCGGAACCCCGCGGCGCCCGGTGTGTCGGTGCCGCCCGGCACACTGGACCCGTGCGGGAGCAGCGGCTGGTGGACATCACGAGGATCTACGTTGAGCCCGCCGCCGCGGAGCTGCCCCGCGGCCGGCAGGTCCTGGAGCGCTGGCCCGACGCCACCCGCGTCGAGGTCGCCAGCCACTGGAACATCCCCGAGCTGCACGGCGACGAGACGAACGTGGCGCGCTGGGTGCGCATCAAGCGCGAGGCGCTCGTGCTGGGGGTCAAGAAGTCGCTCGCGGCCCGGCCCAACGGCCGCTCGGCGGACTTCATCGCCCCCTCCACCGCCAACGGCTGCGCGATGGCCTGCGCGTACTGCTACGTGCCGCGCCGCAAAGGCTACAGCAACCCCGTCACGGTGTTCGCGAACATCGAGCAGATCACCGGCTACCTGCGCCGACACGTCGGCAGGCAGGGCGTCAAGGCCGAGCCGAACCAGTGCGACCCGCACGCCTGGGTCTACGACATCGGGGAGAACAGCGACTGCTCGGTGGACGCGGAGATCTCCGGCAACGTCGACGACCTCATCGGGTTGTTCCGCGAGCTGCCCACGGCCAAGGCCTCCTTCGCCACCAAGAACGTCAACCGGCGCCTGCTGGAGCTCGACCCGCGCGGGCGGACCCGCGTGCGCTTCTCCCTGATGCCCGAGGAGGTCGCCAAGGTGCTGGACGTGCGCACCAGCCCGGTCGCCGAACGGCTGGCGGCCCTGGACGACTTCGTCGCCGCCGGGTACGAGGTGCACGTCAACCTCTCCCCGGTGGTGGTCACCGACGGCTGGCTGCAGCAGTGGGCGCGGCTGCTGGACCAGCTCGGCGAGGCCACGAACGAGGCCACCAAGCGCCAGCTCGCCGCCGAGGTGATCTTCCTCACCCACAACGAGCGGCTGCACGAGGTGAACCTCGGCTGGCACCCCCGGGCCGAGGAACTCCTGTGGCGGCCCGAGCTGCAGGAACGCAAGCGCTCCGAGCACGGCGGCGTCAACGTCCGGTACCGCACCGGCCAGAAGGGCCGCCACGTCCGGCAACTGCTGGACCTCATCGCCGAGCGGGCCCCCTACCTCGACGTGCGCTACGCCTTCTGACCGACCACGCTGGTGCCATGGCGAAGCACGTGCTGAGCGAGGACGAGCGCCGGGACGTCCGCCGCGACTTCGGCCGGGCGGTCAACATGACGCCGGAGGAGCTGGAGGACTGGCTGGACACCGAGGAGTCGAGGTCGGTCGGCCAGAGCGACGGCGACGGCGAGTCCGTCGGGCACGCCTCCGGCCGGCGGATCGTGCAGATCCTGCGGTCGGAGCAGGCCGACCTGGACGACGACGACCACGACCACATGAAGAAGGTCGTGGGGTACGTCCACCGCCACTCCGCGCAGCGCCCCGAGGGGGACGTCACGGACACCAGGTGGCGCTACTCCCTCATGAACTGGGGCAACGACCCCCTCAAGGACTGACCCGGGCAGCCTGCCCGGCGGCCCTCGTGACCTTCGAGGTGCGCACCGGGCCACCCGCGGGCAGAGTGAGAAGCAGAACGCCGACAGGACGACGAGCGGCCCCCGGACCACGGGCCGCAGGAGGAGTTCACCCATGAGCAGCGTCACCGAGAGCATCGACGTCGACGTCCCCGTCCACACCGCCTACAACCAGTGGACGCAGTTCGAGTCCTTCCCGAACTTCATGAGCGGCGTCGAGGCGATCACGCAGGTCTCCGAGACCCGCAACCACTGGAAGACGAAGATCGCCGGCGTCGAGCGCGAGTTCGACACCGAGATCACCGAGCAGCACCCCGACGAGCGCGTCGCGTGGAAGAGCGTGGACGGCAAGGAGCACGCCGGGGTCGTCACCTTCCACCGCCTCGGCGACGACAAGACCAAGGTCACCGTCCAGATGGACTGGGAGGCCGATGGCCTGGTGGAGAAGGTCGGCGCCGCCGTCGGCGCGGACGACCGCCAGATCAAGGCGGACCTGAAGAGGTTCAAGGAGTTCATCGAGTCGCGCGGCGCCGAGACCGGCGCCTGGCGCGGGGACGTCACCCCGCCCAAGTGACGCGCTGACAGCCGGGAGGCCCGGACCCCGCAGGGGTCCGGGCCTCCTCGCGTCCTGAGAACCGCCTCCCCGGCGGTGCTCAGGAGACGCCGAAGCGGAACTCCGTGAGCGAGCGGAACAGCTCGCCCTCGCGCAGCACCGTGGTGGGGAAGCCCGGGTGGTTGGGGGCGTCGGGGAAGGCCTGCGCCTCCAGGGCCAGGCCGGCGCGGGGACCGTACGCGGCGCCCGCCTTGCCGACCAGGGTGCCAGCCAGCGTCCCCCCGGTGAACACCTGCAACCCCGGCTGGTCCGTCCACACCTCCAGGGTGCGTCCAGACACCGGCTCCTCGGCGCGCGCCGCGCGCGAGACCTCCCGCTCACCGCCGGGGACGTCGGCCAGCACGTAGCAGTGGTCGAACCCCGACCCGCGCGCGAGCTGCTCGTCACCGGCCCGCTCGCCGTCGCGCAGCCGGTACCCCACCGGCACCGGCTCGGACAGGTCGAACGGCGTGCCCGCCACGGGACGGCGCTCCCCCGTCGGCACGCCGGTGGGGTCCACCGGCAGGAACTGCGCGGCGTCCACCTGCAGCAGGTGCGCGTCGACCGTGCCGCTGCCCTCGCCGGCGAGGTTCCAGTAGGCGTGGTTGGTCAGGTTCACGACGGTGGGCGCGTCCGTGGTCGCCGAGGTCTCCACGGCGAGGACGCCGTCGTGCAGGACGTACGTCACGTGCACGCTCAGGGCCCCGGGGAACCCGTTGTCCCCGTCCGGGCTCAGCAGCGAGAACCGGACCCCGCACGCACCGGGCACCTCGTGCGCCGTCCACAGCGCCTGCGAGAAGGGTCGGGGCCCGCCGTGGATGGCGTTGCCGCGGTCGGTCACCGGGACCGCGACCGTGCGGCCGTCCAGGGGGAACGTGCCGCCGGCGAGGCGGTTGGCGAACCGCCCGATCGTGGCCCCGAAGGAACGGCCCTTCCCCTCGTACGGGGCCAGGCCGGCGAAGCCGAGCGCCACGTCGGCGAGGGCGCCGTCGCGGTCGGGCGCCAGCACCGACTGGATGCGCGCGCCGTGCTCCACGAGCCCGGCGCGCACCGTGCCGTCGTCCAGGACCCACCGGGCGACGGGCGTGCCGTCGCCGGTGCGGCCCCACTCCGGTTCCACCCGGGTGCCGCCGTCGTCCCCACCCTGCGCTGCGCCGTGGTGCGTCACGCGGACGACGTTACCGAGGACGGCGCGAACGGGCGCGTCCCGCGGCGGAGAGAGCGGCGACGACGGTGGCCAGGCCCCCCAGCAGCAGCACGCCGGCCACGTTCCAGCCCCACGACCACGTCACGCCGGTGGCGGCGCGCACGCCCACGACGGCCGCCACGGCGAGGAACGCGAAACCCCACACGACGGCCCCCACGTCCACGGTCGTCGACGGGCCCGGCGGAGCGGACCGCTCGCGCGGCTCGGGCACCTCCGCGGGCACCCGGCCCGGCTGCTCGTCCATCACTCCCCCTCCAGCAGCGCGGAGCCGGCCGCGGCGACGCGGACCTCCCCCGCCCAGACCACGGCCCGCACGACGGCGACCCCGTCGGGAACGGTCCAGTCGGCGACGTCCGCGCCCTCGACCTCGGTGGCCGCGGCGACGCCCTCGGCGTCCGGGCCGGCGGCGAGCACCCGCCGGGTGTCCAGGCCGT
This sequence comes from Kineococcus esterisolvens, assembly GCF_050871405.1. Lineage (NCBI taxonomy): Bacteria > Bacillati > Actinomycetota > Actinomycetes > Kineosporiales > Kineosporiaceae > Kineococcus > Kineococcus esterisolvens. The sequence continues at coordinate 4,651 of NZ_JBJLRI010000085.1, read as the reverse complement.
CCTCGCGGCCGGTGCCCCCACCGGCCGCCCCCGCTGCCGCGAGCGCCTCGCCGCCGGACGCGACGGGCACCACGTCCCCGCCCGCGGAGTCCCAGCGCAGGCTGCCGGCGAGGGAGCGGGCGTCCACGAGCACGGTCCGCCCGGCGGGTGCGACGACCTCCAGCCGCCCGACGGCCAGGGTGGCGGTCACGGGTGCGGGCGCGCCGGCGCCCAGGCCGGAGGGGTCCACGCGCAACCGCCCCACGGCGGAGCTGAGCGCGTCCTGCTCGCGCGCGGAGGCGGCCGTCGGCGCCCACGTGCCGTCCACCTCCCACTGCCAGCCGCCGGCGGACGGCAGCGTCCCGGCGAGCACGGTGACCACGGCCAGCGGTGCGCCGAGCCCCACCAGGGCGGTGCGGCGGCCCGCGAGCCCGGCGGCCACGGCGCCGGCGCCGACGACGGCGAGCGCCGCGGAGAGGGCGAGCAGCGGGGCGGGGGCGGGCAGCGGCACCAGGAGGTCGGCGAGCACGACCAGCCCGGCGGCGAACAGCGCGGCGCCGAGCACGACGGTGGTCAGCAGCGGGGACCCGGGGCGGCGGGCCGCGGCGCGGCGCTCGGCCGCGGCACGGGCCTTCTCCCGGGCGGCGGCGCGGCGCTCGACGGCGGAGCCGAACCCCGCGACGGGCCCACCGGCGTCCGGCGCGGCGGGGGGTGCGGCGGTCACGGGCGCGCGGTCCACGGGCGCGGCGGGCGGCTCCTTGCGCAGCGACAGGGGCGACGCGGGTGCTGCGGGCGCTGCGGGTGCTGCGGGCGCTGCGGGCGCTGCGGGGTCGTCGCGGCGCCCGGGTTCGTCCCGGCGCCCGGGGTGCCGCGCGCACGCGGCCTCGATCCGGTCGCGGAACAGCCACCACAGCAGCGCTGCGACGAGCCCGGTGACGAGCAGGCCCCAGCCGGGGCCGCCGCCGAGGGGCCCGACCTCCACGCCGACGACGCCCCGGCCCACCGCGAGGTCGAGCAGGACCAGCCCGCCGGCGAGGACGAGCGCGCCGGAGACGTCGCCGGTGGCGGCGGCCTCGAGCTCCACGCGGCCGCGCGCGTCCGGCAGGACCGCCCAGGCCGCCCCGTACAGGGCCAGGCCGAGGCCGCCGACGAGGACGAGGGCGATGAGCAGGCCGCGCACCAGCACCGGGTCCAGGCCGGTGCGGGCCGCGACGCCGCCGCACACCCCCGCGAACCAGCGGTCCTCACCGCGCACGACGCCCCAGGAGCGGACGGCTGCGGTGGCGCGGGCCAGCGTCCCGCCGTCGCGGGGTCCCCGGTCACCGGGGTCGGAGGTGCTCACGGCCCCCACCCTGCCCGCCCGGTGCCCGCCACGGCGATCACCCCCAGATCCACGGCAGGCCGAGGCCGGCACCGCCGAGGAGGTCCAGGACCACCAGTCCGACGGCGGCGACGAGGGAGGCGGACACGTCGCCGCGGTGGGCGGCCTGCGCCTCGATGCGGCCGGTGGCGTCCGGCAGCAGGGCCCACGCCACCCCGTACAGCAGCAGCCCCACGCCGCCGAGGAGGGCCAGCAGGACCGTGGCGACCCGCACGGCGGCGGGGTTCACCCCGAGGCGGTGGGCGACGGCGCCGCACACGCCCGCGACCCAGCGGTCGTGGCCGCGGCTGAGGCCGGTGCGGCGCACCGCGTCGAAGAACCGGTCGGGGGCGGGCCGGGGGGCTCGCGGGTCCTCGTGGGGGGCGCCGGCGGCGGGGCTGGGGATCTCGGTGTTCGTCATGGCTCCACCGTGGCCGCCGCCGGGTGCCCGTCACCATCGGGTGGACCCCCGGCTCGACCCTGAGCGAACCCTGAAACGCCTCGGGGAGGACCCCGGGGGCGGGGCGGGCGTGCCACGATCGCCGTCGTGAGCACGAGCGCAACGGCGGCCCCGGCCACCCCCCGCGCGCCGCTGGTGCGGCCCGCCGCCGGCCGCCGCGCCGGCGGGGTCGCGGCCGGCCTGGCGGCGCACCTGGACGTGCCGGTCGGGCGGGTGCGGGTGGGGTTCGCCGCGCTCGGCGCGCTGGCCGGGGCGGGCGTCGCGCTGTACGCCGTCTACTGGTTCCTGGTGCCCGACGAGCGGGACCTCGCCACCGGCGGTCGCCGCGCCGACCCCTCCGCGTGGGTGCTCGCCCACCGCGACGCGCTGGTCGGCGGCGCGCTGGTGCTGGCCGGTGCGCTCGCGGCGCTGCGGCTGGGCGGCGTGGGCGCCTCCTCCCGCGTGGTGCTGCCGGTGCTCGTGGTGGGTGCCGGGGTGGTGCTGGCGTGGAGCCAGCTGGACGCCACCCGCCGCGCCCGGTGGGTGGCAGGCGCGGGCGGCGGGCGCACCGCCGCGCTGCGGGTGGCCGCCGGCACGTCGCTGGTGCTGCTGGGCGTGGTGCTGTTCCTGGCGCTGGGCGGCGACGCCGCCGCGCTGGGCGGGTCGGTGCTGGGGGCGCTGGCCGTGCTGGCGGGGGTGGCGGTGGTGCTGGCGCCGTGGGCGGTGCGGCTGTGGCAGGACCTGGGTGCCGAGCGCGCCGCGCTGGCCCGCGAGCAGGAGCGTGCCGAGCTGGCCGCGCACGTGCACGACTCGGTGCTGCAGACGCTCGCGCTCATCCAGCGCCGCAGCGCCGACCCGGTGGAGGTGGCGCGGCTGGCGCGCGCGCAGGAGCGGGACCTGCGCCGCTGGCTGTACGGCGACCACGGCACCGCGGCCGGCACGCTGGGCGCCGCGCTGCGGGCGGCGGCCGCGGAGGTGGAGGACGCCTGCGGCGCGACGGTGGAGGTGGTGCTGGTGGGCGACCTGGACGGCCTGGCGCTGGAGCGCGGGACGAGCGCGCTGGTGCAGGCGGCGCGCGAGGCGCTGCTGAACGCCGGCCGGCACGCCGGCGGCACCGTGTCCCTGTACGCGGAGTCCCTGGGTTCGGGCGGGTCGCGCTCCTTCGAGGTGTTCGTGCGCGACCGCGGCCCGGGGTTCGACCTGGACGCGGTGCCGCAGGACCGCCTCGGGGTGCGCGAGTCGATCCTGGGGCGGATGGCGCGCGCCGGTGGCAGCGCGTCGGTGCGCCGGCCCGCCGACGGCGGCACCGAGGTGGCGCTGCGGCTGCCCGCGCCCGCCGGGGAGGGGGCCGCGTCGTGACGGTGCGGGTGCTGGTGGTCGACGACCACCGCATGGTGCGCAGCGGCGTGCGCGCGGAGCTGGCCGCCGCGGCCGACGTGGAGGTCGTCGGGGAGGCCGGGGACGCAGCTGCCGCCGTGGAGGCGGTGCGCCGGGAGCTGCCCGACGTGGTGCTGCTGGACGTGCACCTGCCCGCGGCGGCCGGGGAGCCCCCCGCCCCCGGGGCGGGTTCCGGCGGGGCGCAGGTGCTGGCCGAGTGCGCGGCGCTGCTGGCCGGGGACAGGCCCGTGCGCTTCCTCGCGCTGAGCGTGTCCGACGCCGCCGACGACGTCATCGCGGTCATCCGGCGCGGTGCGCGCGGGTACGTCACCAAGAGCATCAGCGGTGAGGAGCTGGCCGCGGCGGTGCGCCGCGTCGCCGACGGCGACGCGGTGTTCTCGCCCCGGCTGGCGGGCTTCGTGCTCGACGCGTTCGGCGCGGTGGCCGGGGAGGTCGCCGCCGCCGACGACGAACTGGACCGGCTGTCCACCCGGGAGCGGGAGGTGATGCGGCTGATCGCCCGCGGCTACGCGTACAAGGAGGTGGCGAAGGAGCTGTTCATCTCCGTGAAGACGGTGGAGACGCACGTGTCGGCGGTGCTGCGCAAGCTGCAGCTGTCCAACCGGCACGAGCTGACGCGGTGGGCGGCGGCGCGGCGGCTGCTGTGAGCCGCCGGCGCGCCGCCCCGCACGCCGCGGACGCGGCTCAGAAGGCCCCGTTCTTCTCGATCTCCTTGGCCCGCGCCCGGTTGCCCCCGATCAGGAAGATCACGCCCAGCGCCAGGTAGAGCCAGTTGCTCTCCGGGTCGGTGGGCAGCAGGGGCTCGGGGGAGTTGACGACGAGGCCGGCGCCGGTGATCCCCATCGCGATGAGCGCCAGGGCGTGCAGGACGACGTTCTTGTGCGCCTGGCGCACCGAACCGGAGAACGCGAGCACCGTGACGCCGAACAGGAAGAGCCCCACCGAGGTGAGGACGCAGACCGTGAAGATGCCGAAGAGCTCCGCGCCGCTGCGGAAGAAGCCCATCTGGTCGTAGTTCGTCGTGATGCCCGGGATGAGGCCCAGGACCCCGAGGACCGTCAGGACTGCACCGGTGATCTGGGCGTGCCGCCGGACGGGGCCGCCTTCCTTCTTCGTGGCCTCGACGGCCCTGGTAGCGCTCATGGGGCACATCGTTCCAGGTACCCCCCGCGGACGCGCGCCCCCGGGTGCCGGACCAGCGTGTCCCCTCCGCGAGGGGCGCCGTCGCGCACGGGTCCCGCTCGCCGCGCCGAGCCGGTGCGCCCGTGCCGGCGCTGACCGCCGAGGGGGACACGGACGTCCTGGCGCACCGGGGAGGCGGCCGGTGACCTCCCGCAGGGGAGGAGGTCACCGGCCGCGCCGCGCCGGGGGGGGGGGGGGGCGGGGCCCCCCCCCCGCCGCCCCCCCCGCCCCCCGCCCTCCCCCCCACCCACCCGGCCCCCCACCCCGCCCGCATCCCCCAGGCGGGGGGGGCC
>NZ_JBJLRI010000084.1:0-15691 GCF_050871405.1 Kineococcus esterisolvens | reverse complement strand
GCCGCACGCCGCGGGGCGTGCGGCGGTCCCGGAGCGGAACCCCGCTGATCCCGAGCGAGTCATCCCGAGGTCGGCGTGCGTTCACGTCGCCTCCCTAGCGTCACGGGAAACCCCCGAACCGAGAGGTTTCCCGTGTCCCGAGAAGCTCCTGCCCGCCCGGCGCTCAGCCGCCGCCACCTGCTGGGCCTCAGCGGTGCCGGCGCCACCGTCCTCGCGCTGGGCATCGACGCCCCGGACGCCGCGGTCGCGGCACCGCCCCCGCTGCGTGAGGGCCTGTTCGGCCTGGGGGTCGCCAGCGGCGCCCCCCGCCCGGACGGCGTGGTCCTGTGGACCCGGCTGGCCCCGGAACCGCTGGCCGAGGACGGTCACGGCGGGATGCCGCTGCGACCGGTGAGCGTCCGCTGGCAGGTCGCCCTCGACGAGGGCTTCGAGCACGTGGTGCGCACCGGGCGCGCGCTCGCCCAGCCCGAACTGGCCCACGCGGTGCACCCGCGGGTGGAGGGGCTCGACGCCTCGACCGACTACTTCTACCGCTTCCTGGTGGGCCCGCAGGCCAGCCCGGTCGGGCGGTTCCGCACCCTGCCCGCGCCGGGTGCGGCCGTCGAGGCCTTCAGCGTCGGGGTGGTCTCCTGCCAGGCGTGGTACCACGGCCACTTCACGGCCCACAAGCACCTGGCGGCCGAGGAGGACCTGGACCTGGTGCTCTTCGTGGGCGACTACGTCTACGAGTACGGCATCACCGAGAACAACCTGTGGCGACGTGGCGCCGAGGTGAGCGCCGCCCACGCCGTGGAGATCGAGACGCTGGAGCAGTACCGCCTGCGGTACGCGCTGTTCAAGAGCGACCCGCACCTGCAGGCCGTCCACGCCCGCGTCCCCGCCGTCGCGATCTGGGACGACCACGAGGTCCAGAACAACTACGTGGCCGACTCCTCGGCCTACGGGATCCCGGACGAGCTGTTCGCCCACCGGATCGCGGTCGCCTACCGGGCGTTCTACGAGAACATGCCGCTGGACGTGGACTCGCTGCCCACCGGACCGGAGTCGGACATCACCACCGGTTTCGACGTCGGTTCCCTGGCGCGGTTCTCGCTGCTGGACACCCGGCAGTTCCGCGACCCGGTGCCCTCCGGCCCCGAGGAGCAGTACGCCGAGTCGCGCACCATGCTCGGCGCCGCCCAGGAGGCGTGGGTCCAGGAGCGGCTGACCCGCACCCCGGCGACCTGGAACCTGCTGGCCAGCGGGGTGGTGGTGACCGCGATCAGCGAGGACCGCACCGACATGTGGGACGGCTACCCGGCAGCCCGGCAGCGGTTGCTGGACGCCATGGCCGCCTCCCGCAACCCGGTGGTGCTGACCGGCGACATCCACAAGCACGTCGCCGCGGAGCTGAAGGCGGACTTCTCCGACCCGGACGGCCCCAACGTGGGCGTGGAACTGGTGTGCACGTCCGTCGCCTCCGACGGCGACGGCGCGCAGACCGACTCCTACACGCCGGACTGGGTCCGCCACGACCACGTCCGCCACTACGACGGCCGCCGCGGTTACCTCCACGTCCACCTCACGCCGCAGGAGATGGTCGCCAGCTTCTGGTTCGTCCCGTGGATCGAGGCCGACGACACCGCCCCGAAGCAGCTGAGCGCGCAGTTCACCACCCCGGCCGGTGACCCCCGTCTGATCCAGGCCTGAAGGAGACCACGATGACCGCACGCCCCCGCACCGTCACCGAGCTGGCCGCCGAGAGCGCCCTCGCCCGCACCGTCCTGACCTGGCAGCCGGTCGGCTGGGAACCGCTGATCGACCACTACCGCGTCTACGCCACCCGCGGGGAACACCGGCGGTGGCGCCCGTCCGAGGCGGACCTGCTCGGCAAGACCGTCTACCCCCGCTTCGTGCACGACGGGCAGGACCCGGCCGGCGAGCAGTGGACCTACGTGGTCTCCGCCGTCTCCGACGCCGGGGCGGTGAGCAGGCCCAGCGACGCGCTCGCGGCCGCCTCCCTGCCCTCGGTGACCGCCACCGGGCGCGAGGTCGCCCGGATCGGGGACTTCGACGGCAAGAGCCTGGAGTTCCGCTTCGCCCCGGCCGGCTACGCGCAGATCCCCACGACGTACCCCGACGCCCTCGTCGAGCACGTCCAGGGCCGTGACACCCCGGCCGGCTCGTGGCCGTACCTGCTGCCCGGCCCCGGCGACGCCTGGGCCGGCGGGAAGGCCTACACGGCCCTGTGGCACCTCGCCCTGGACGAGGCCCCGTCGCAGGACCACGACCTGGCGCTGTGGCTGATCGACACCACCCGCCTGGGCGGGCGCCTGGAGGTGGACGTCAACGGCACCCGCGTCCAGGACGTCGACGTCGTGCCGGGTGCCACCCGCGGTTCCCGCGACGGTGACGCCACGGTGCCCGGCTCCACCCTGGTCCGCTCCTTCCACGAGTTCGCGGTGCCCGCGAGCACCCTGCGGGCAGGGGAGAACACGATCCGGTTCCGGATGGCGACCGGCGGCTGGGTCGCCTGGGACGCCATCGGCCTCTACGCCCGCTCCTGAGCGCTCGCCGTCCCGTCCCGGCCCGACGGCCGGGACGGGACGGCCCGCACGCGGCCGGGTCCGGGCCGGTTCAGCCCGCCCGCACGACGAGGGCGTCGCCCACGGCCCGTTCCCGCCCGCCGGACGGGGAGTTCACCACCTGCCCGCGCACCACCGCGGTCGTGGAACCACCGCCGTCGAGGTTGACGGCGTCGCGCAGGCCCAGCCGCAGGGCCAGGTCGGCGGCCTCGGCGATGCTCAGGCCCACCGACCCGGTCTGCCGGCCGTCGGCGGTGACCAGGACGAGGCGCCCCTGCCCGTCGACGCCGGCGAAGGTCCGCGGGTTGCGCTGGTGGACCCAGCCGTGGAAGAAGCCGGGGTCGTCCGCCCGCACCATCCCGTCGCGCGCGGCGGTCACCGCGGCCTCCCCGTCCCGCACCAGCTGGGGGCCACCGTTCACCACCTGGGTGTGCGGCGTCACCGGCAGGACGCAGCCGCGCTCGTCGCGGTAGCGGTTCACCAGCCGCACGTGCCCGGCGGTGGCCGCGAACCCGCGCAGCTCCTCCGCGGCCGCCCCGGTGGCCTGCAGGGAGACCTGTCCCCGGCTCAGCGCGGTGCCGCGCGGGGAGCGGACGTCGGTGACCCGGCCCCGCCGGTCCAGCACGACCTCGACGCCGTCGCCGGCCGGGGTGGTGGTGCCGAACTCCGGCGTGAACGCGACGATCTCGGCGTCGTCGGTGCAGGTGGCGTCGTGGCGGGGGGCGTCGGTGGGGGTGTCACCGGTGCCGCCGCAGTTGCGCACGAGGCCGGGGACCCGGCCGATCCCGTCCAGGGCGATCGAGCGTCCGCGGCTCTCGGCGCGGCCCTCCCAGGTGAGGCGCTCCACCCGGGCGCGGCCGGTGCGGCCGTCGACGACGAGGGCGGGGCGCCGGCCGACCGTCTCGCTGAGGACGCGGCCGTCGTAGGCGCCGGCGCCGGCGGGGTCCCCGGGTGCGCCGTGCTCGTCCCCGAACACGAAGAACCCGCCGTTGACCGCGGCCACGGCTCCGCGCGCCAGTTCGGAGGTCGTCTCGGTGCGCTCCAGGTCAGGGCCGAACACGGCGTCCACCTCGCCGCGGAAGGTGCGCGGGTCGACGGTCAGGACGTGCACCCGCAGCGGCGCGTCGCCGCGCTCCTCACCGGGCCGCGGCCCGTCCCACCCCGTGTACCAGGTGCCGGCGGTGGCACCGGTCGCCCGCACCTGCGCGAGCGCCTGCTCCGCGGCCTCCTGCGTCCCGAACGACCCGACCCGCACGCGGTGGCCGAGGTAGCCCCCGGCGTCGGCGAGCCGCGGTGAGACGACCGCTTCGGCGCGGGCCTCGAGGCCCGCTCCCCGCAGCCGTGCCGCGGCGTCCTCGGCGAGCCCGGCCGGCACCACGGGCGAGGGGGCCGCGGCCGGGCCCGGCGACGGCAGCGTCAGCTGCACCGTCCAAGGCAGTCGCACGTCCGCGTCGCCGAGCTCCAGCGCCGTGTGCGTGACACCGGGCGCGAGCTGCTCGGTGGAGAGCGCCGAGGTCGCGGTGGGCGGCGCCGGGGGGTGCGGTCGGGCGTCGGCGGGTGCCGCCGCCGGGCCGGCGAGCAGCGCGGGTGCGAGCGCCAGGCCCGCGAGAGCGGGGGCGGCCCGGTGGCGCGGGCCGTGGAGGGGGGTGATCACCCCAGCACGCTAGGGACGCGCGGGAGGCCTTCCCAGGGGGCGCCGCAGGAGTTCCCGCAGCCTTCACCCCGGGGACACCGGTCGGGGCGGGCCGCAGCGAGCACGTCCTGAACGTCTTCTTGTCTTGACATACAAATCGGCCCTCCTTACGGTCGTCGGGCCGGGCCGCCAGGCGCGGGCGATGTTCGACGGGGAACGAGGAGGAGCGGCAGCACGGTCGTCGCCGCCCCGACCGCCCCGCACCCGATCGACGCTGCGACGCAGCACGCACGAAGGGTTCCCCATGGCCTCACCGACGCACGGAACGACCACCACCGGGTTGCCGGCGCTGCCGCCGGACACCCGCGGCCCGCACTCCCGTCGCCTCGGCCTCGTCGCCGTCGTCGCGACCTTCGGCGGTCTGCTCTTCGGCTACGACACCGGCGTCATCAACGGCGCGCTCGAGCCGATGATCGAGTACTTCGGGATGACGGCGCAGCAGGAGGGCCTGGTCACCAGTTCCCTGCTCTTCGGTGCCGCGATCGGTGCGGCGCTCGGCGGGCGCCTGTCCGACCGCCAGGGCCGGCGCAAGAACATCATCCTGCTCGCCGTGCTGTTCTTCGTCGGCACGACGGCCTGCGTCCTCGCCCCGAGCCTGGAGGTGCTCGTCCCCGCGCGTTTCCTCCTGGGTACCGCGGTGGGCGGTGCGTCCGTGACCGTCCCCGTCTACCTCGCGGAGATCTCGCCCGCGGAACGCCGCGGTGGCCTCGTCACCCGCAACGAGGTGATGATCGTCGCCGGCCAGACCGCGGCCTTCGCCGTCAACGCCGTCATCGGCACCGTGTGGGGCTCCGAGGAGCACGTCTGGCGCTACATGCTCGCCATCGCCGCCCTGCCGGCGATCGCCCTGTTCTTCGGCATGCTCCGCATGCCGGAGAGCCCGCGCTGGCTGGTCTCCCAGGGGCGTGACGAGGAGGCCCTCGCCGTGCTGAAGCAGGTGCGCTCGTCCGAGCGCGCCGGCGCGGAGCTCGCGGAGGTGCACGCGCTGGCGGAGGAGGAGCAGCAGTCGCACATCGGCGGTTTCTCCGACCTGGGCACCCGCTGGGTGCGGCGCCTCGTCGTCATCGGCGCCGGCCTGGCGGTCTTCCAGCAGCTGACCGGCATCAACTCGATCATGTACTACGGCACCCAGCTGCTGCAGGAGGCCGGTTTCTCCCAGAGCGGTGCCCTGATCGCCAACATCTTCAACGGCGTCTTCAGCATGGCCGGCATCCTCACCGGCCTCGCCCTCATCAACAGGATCGACCGGCGGACCATGCTCCTCGCGGGATTCGTCGGCACCACGACGATGCACCTGCTCGTCGGGGTCATGGCGAACGTGCTGCCCGAGGGCACGCTGCGCAGCTACACGATCCTCGTGCTCGTCGTTGCCTTCGTGTTCGTCATGCAGGGAACCATCGGCCCCCTGGTGTGGCTGATGCTCGCGGAGATCTTCCCGCTGAAGCTGCGCGGCATCGGCCTGGGCATCAGCGTGTTCATCCTCTGGGTCACGAACTTCCTCGTGGCGTACTTCTTCCCGCAGCTCGTCGACCCCGAGACCGGGGTCGGCATCTCCAACACGTTCTTCGTGTTCGCGGCGCTGGGAGCGGTGGCGATCCTCTTCTCCTGGAAGATGGTGCCGGAGACGCGTGGCCGGTCCCTGGAGGAGCTGGAGAGCTGGTTCCGTCGCGAGTACGCCTGAGGACGAGGAGTCAGCAGATGTCTGTCGTGGTCGCCGTCACCGACTCCGCCGAGGGGCAGAACGCCCTGGAGGCGGCGTACGCCGAGGCGCAGCGCCTCGGCACCGACCTGGTCGTGGTCAACCTCCGTCTGAGTGCGCTCGACGTCTCCGAGGCGCCCGAGGGGTTGCGCCTGGAGGTCGTCGACCGGCGTGCGCGGCGCGGCACCGCCGAAGCCGTCCTGGACGCCCTGGCCGAGCGCGCTGGGAGCGTCGAGCGCCTCGTCATCGGGGTGCGCCGCCGTTCACCGGTCGGCAAGGCGGTCCTCGGGAGCCTGTCGCAGGAACTCCTCATGGAGGCCGACGTGCCGATCCTCGCGGTCAAGCTGCCGCGGCCTGCCAGGAGCGGGAAGGACGGCGAGGCCGGTCAGGACGTGCAGCACGCCGCCGGCCCGGCGGGCGCGCACAGCTGACGCGCCGGGCTCAGCGCGCGGCCGAGCGGCGGCGATCCGCCTGTGCGGCCGGTTCCGCCGGGTCGCGCGCGGCGAACTCGTCCAGCGCGCCCCACGCGCGGTCGTCCGCCAGGGCACGAGGCAGTTCCGCCTGCACGTCGTGCCTCCACGCCGGGGCGGCCCCACGGGGGAGCGGGGCCGAGAGGACCCCGGGAGCACCTCGGGCTCGTCCCCCGCGGCCCTCCCGTCCCGCGCGGACCTGCGCCGCGCCGGCCGCGGGCGGCTCAAGCGCAGGACCCGGGTGGCCGACAGGAAGAAGGCCAGGAACTCCCTGCGCCTCGTCCGGACGGAGCCGCCCGTGCACCTGCCCCGCGTCACCCTCAAGCTGCGCGTCGTGCTCAGCGTCGTGCTCGTGCTGGCCGTGTCGCTGAGCGTCGTCGTCGCGCTGATCGACAACCGCACCCGGTCCATGGCCGGCGACAGCGCACTGCGCTACTCCGAGGAGATGTCCGGCAACAGCGCGGCGACGGCGCAGACGTCGATCACGACGGCCGTGGGGGTCGCCCGCTCGCTGGAGCGGACCCTCGTCGCGATGCGCGCCACGGGTGCGAGCCGGGCCCAGGCGGACGCGGTCCAGGAGAAGATCGTCGAGGCCAACCCCGACTTCCTCGGGGTGTGGTCGGGGTGGGAGCCGAACGCGTTCGACGGTCAGGACGCCGCCCACGCCGGCGCACCCGGGCACGACGCCACCGGCCGCTACGTGCCGTACTGGTACCGCGACGGTTCGGCGGTCTCCGTGACGCCGCTGGTCGACTACGACACGAGCGGAGCGGGCGACTACTACCAGATCGCCTTCCGCAGCGGCCAGGAGAAGGTCCTCGAGCCGTACGAGTACGAGATCGGCGGTCAGGCCGTCCTCATGACGTCGGTGACCGTGCCGATCCGCGTGGACGGCGAGGTGGTCGGTGTCGCCGGCGTGGACCTGCCGCTGGCCGCGCTGCAGGAGCAGGTCGCCGCCCTCACCCCCTACGGCACCGGCCGGGCCACGCTGGTCAGCAGCGCCGGCGCCGTCGTCGGCAGCGGCGCGGGCGCCGAGCCCGGCAGCACGCTGCCCGCCTCGGAGGTGGAGCTGGTGCGCGAGAGCGTCGCCGCCGGCGAGGTGGTCAGCCGCACCGCCACCGTCGACGGTCGCGACGTCGTCGAGGTCGCCGCGCCCGTGGTGGTCGGCTCCACCGACACCTGGGTGCTGCTCGTCGTGATCCCCGCGGCGACCGTGCTGGCCGAGGCCGACGCCCTGCGCGACCTCACCGTCGTCCTGGCCCTCGCCGCGCTGCTGGTGGCGGCGCTCGCGGCCTTCGTGGTGGCGCGCAGCGTCGTCCGCCCCATCGAGGTCCTGCGGGACCGCATGGCCGAGATCGCCGACGGCGACGGGGACCTGACCCAGCGCATCGACGAGGACCGCGACGACGAGGCCGGGCAGCTCGGGGCCGCGTTCAACCGGTTCGTCGCCAAGGTCGGCGACACCATCCGGGCGATCTCCAGCTCGACCACCTCGCTCACGCAGGCGTCGGCGGACCTCTCCTCCGTGGCGGCGACCCTGCAGGACGGGGCCGCCCGCACGTCGGCGCAGGCGTCCAGCGTCTCCTCGACCACGGAGCAGGTCAACGGCGGCATCCAGGCCCTGGCCACCGGTGCGGAGGAGATGTCGGCGTCCATCGGCGAGATCGCCACGAACGCCGCACGATCCGCCGGGGTCGCTGCTGAAGCCGTCGCGGCCGCGGCCGACGCCAACGCGCGGATCGCCCGGCTCGGCGAGGCCAGCGCCGCCGTCGGCGGCGTCGTCAAGATGATCACCTCGATCGCCGAGCAGACGAACCTGCTGGCGCTGAACGCCACGATCGAGGCCGCCCGGGCCGGGGAGATGGGCAAGGGCTTCGCGGTGGTCGCCGGGGAGGTCAAGGAGCTGGCGCAGCAGACCGCCCGCGCCACCGAGGACATCACCGGGCGCATCGGTGCGATCCAGTCCGGCACCGAGGGGGCGGCGGAGACCGTCGACCGCATCCAGGAGGTCATCAGCCAGGTCAGCGACTTCTCCACGTCCATCGCCAGCGCGGTCGAGGAGCAGGGCGCCACGACCGTGGAGATGACCCGTGCCAGCTCCGAGGCCGCCCGGGGCGGCGCGGAGATCGTGCGCGGCGTCGCCGAGGTCGCGCACGTCGCGACCAGCACGGCCGAGGCGGCCCGCGCCACGCAGGACGCCGCGACGCAGCTGTCCGCCCTCGCCGCCGACCTGCGCCGGCACGTGGACCGCTTCCGCGCCTGAGCGCGTGCCCGCGGGCGTCAGGCCACCAGGGGGCTCGACCGCACCTCCGCCACGCGCACGGGGCGGTGCTCGCGCAGCGAGAGCGTGCACGCCTCGGCGATCCAGCCGGCCTCCACGGCGTCGGCCACGGTGCACGGCGAGGGCCGTGTGCCGGCGACGACCTCGGTGAACGCGCGCAGCTCGGCCCGGTAGGCGTCGGCGAAGCGGTCCATGAAGAACGCGTGCGGCGGGCCGGCGGGGAACGCGGTCCCGGGCTCCAGCGAGCGCAGCGGCAGGTGGTCCTCCAGGCCGACGGCCACGCTGTCAGCGGTGCCGTGCAGCTCCAGGCGCACGTCGTAGCCGCGCGCGTTGTAGCGGGTGTTCGACACCAGGGCGAGCGCGCCGTCGTCGAGGGTGAGGACGGCGGCGGAGGTGTCCACGTCGCCGTTCGCGGCGAACACGGGGTCGCCGTTCGCGCTGCCGGTGGCGTACACCTCCACGACCTCCCGGCCGGTGACGAACCGCACGGCGTCGAAGTCGTGGACGCTGCAGTCGCGGAAGATCCCGCCGGAGGTGGCGACGTACGCCGCCGGCGGCGGCGCCGGGTCCATCGTGGTGGAGCGCACCGTGTGCACGCGCCCGAGCGTCCCGGCGGTGACGGCCTCGCGGGCGGCGGCGACGGCGACGTCGAAGCGGCGGTTGTAGCCGATCTGCACGGGCACGCCGCTCGCCTCGACGCGCCGCAGCACCTCCACCGCGTCGGCGGCCTCGCGGGCCACGGGCTTCTCGCAGAACACCGGCAGCCCGGCGTCGAGCGCGGCCAGGAGCAGCGCGGGGTGCGCGTCGGTGGCCGCTGCGACGACGACACCGTCGACGCCGGCGGAGAGCACCTCCCGCGCGTCGGCCGCGGCGACGACGCGGCCGGGGTGGCGCTGCGCGACCGCCTGCGCCGCAGCGGGGACCGCGTCGGCGACGACGAGGGAGTCGACGGCCTCCAGGCCGGTCAGGGTGGCGGCGTGGAACGCGCCGATGCGGCCGAGGCCGATCAGTCCGAGGCGCACGGTGGTCCTCCAGGGCGTCCGGGGTGCTGGGCGGGGCGGGCGGGTGGCGACCTTCAGCGGTCGACGAGGGTGACCTCGAAGGCGTAGCGGCTGGCGCGGTAGACGTGCCGGCCCCACTCGACCGCCCGGCCGGAGTCGTCGTGGGTGGTGCGCTCCATCGTCAGCAGGGGGCTGCCGCGGTTCTCGTCGAGCAGGGAGCACTCCTCGGCGGTGGCGCGCCGGGCGCCGATGCGCTGGCGGGCCACGCGCATGCCGACGCCGCGCGAGCGCAGCAGCTGGTACATGCCGCGCTCGGCGAGGCTGGCCTCGCTGAGGTCGGTGAACGGCTCGGGCAGCCAGTTCTCCAGCACCGCCAGCGGTTCGTCGGCGGAGAACCGCAGGCGCCGCAGGTGCAGCACGGGGCTGCCCTCGGCCACGGTCAGCGAGGCGGCGACCTCGTCGGTCGCGGGCACGACCTCGTGGAGGAGGACCCTCGTGGTGGGGCGCTGGCCGTTGGCCGCGAGGTCGTCGTGCAGGCTCGTCAGCTCCACGGGGCGGGTGACCTGCCCGTGCACCACCTGGGTGCCCACGCCGCGCTTGCGCACCAGCAGGCCCTTGTCGACGAGCTGCTGGATGGCCCGGCGCATCGTGGGGCGCGAGAGGCCCAGGCGGTCGGCCAGGTGGATCTCGTTCTCCAGCCGGGAACCCGGGGGCAGCTTGCCGCCCTCGATCGCCTGCTCGATCTGCCGGGCGACCTGGAAGTAGAGGGGGACCGGGCTGGACCGGTCGAGGTCGTCGAAGAGGTCGTCCACCGCGGGGCTCCTGTGCTCAGCGTCGCTGCTCAGCCGATGCCGGCCGTCGGGCAATGCTAGCCCGAGGGTGCCTTCCAGGTCAGCATGTCGATTTGTCCTGACATACGCTTGACAGCGTTCGGAGCGGGGTAGCAGGCTGAGTGCCGTCACCGCGCCGATGCGGCCCGGGCGACGCACGTGCCCGGGAGGGACGCACCGCTCCAGGGCGCACCGGAGCGCTCCCTCCCGGGGCGTGTTCCGGTCCCGCCGGAACCTGGCCCGACGACGACTCGAGGGAGGCTCGCGTGAGCAGCACCGCCGCGTTCGACGTGGTGACGATGGGCAGGGTCGGTGTCGACCTCTACCCCCTGCAGGACAACGTCGGCCTGGAGGACGTCGAGACCTTCGGCAAGTACCTCGGCGGCAGCGCCACGAACGTCGCGGTCGCCGCTGCGCGCCACGGCCGCTCCTCCGCCGTCATCACCCGCACCGGCAACGACGCCTTCGGGACCTTCGTGCACAAGGCGCTGGCCGAGTTCGGCGTCTCCGACGCCTTCGTCTCCGGCGTGGACGGGCTGAACACCCCTCTCGCCTTCTGCGAGATCTACCCGCCGGACAACTTCCCGCTGCTGTTCTACCGCCTGCCCACCGCCCCCGACCTGCAGATCCGTGCCGAGGAGCTGGACCTGGAGTCCATCTCCCGCGCAGGCGTGTTCTGGGCGACGGTCACCGGCCTGAGCGAGGAGCCCAGCCGCGGGGCGCACCACGCCGCCTGGCGGGCCCGCGCCCGCCGGCCGTTGACCGTCCTGGACCTGGACTACCGGCCCATGTTCTGGAAGGACCCCGCCGAGGCCACCGCCGAGGTGCGCCGGGCCCTGCCGCACGTGACGGTCGCCGTCGGCAACAAGGAGGAGTGCGAGATCGCCGTCGGCGAGACCGAGCCCCGCCGCGCCGCCGAGGCGCTGCTCGACGCCGGCGTGGAGGTCGCGATCGTCAAGCAGGGCCCCAAGGGCGTGCTCGGCATGACCCGCGACGAGGTCGTCGAGGTGCCCCCCACCCCCGTGGACGTCACCAACGGCCTTGGTGCCGGTGACGGGTTCGGCGGGGCCCTGTGCCACGGCCTGCTGGCCGGCTGGGACCTCGAGCGGGTGCTGCGCTTCGCGAACGCCGCCGGGGCGATCGTCGCCACCCGACGGGAGTGCTCCACCGCCATGCCGACGACCGCGGAGGTCGAGGCCCTGCTCGAGGAGGTCGCTGCCCGTGCCTGAGAACCCCGCCCCCGCGACGGGCTTCGCCCGTGACTACGCGGAGGTCTCCGACATCCGCGCGTTCCAGCCGGAGCGCATCGCCGAGCGCTCGCGGGCCCGCCGCCGCCGCGAGCAGCTCCTGCCCGCTGACGGCCGCCTGATGATCATCGCGGCCGACCACCCGGCGCGCGGCGCGAACGGCGTCGGCGCCCGCCCGATGGCGATGGCCAGCCGCACCGAGCTGCTGGACCGGTTGCGGGTGGCGCTGGCGGACCCGGGCGTGGACGGTCTGCTCGGCAGTGCCGACATCATCGAGGACCTGACCCTCATGGGCGCGCTGGAGGGCAAGGTCGTCCTCGGCTCGATGAACCGCGGCGGCCTGCAGGGCGCCTCCTTCGAGCTGGACGACCGGTTCACCGGCTACGACGCGCAGGCGATCGCGGACGCCAACCTCGACGGCGGCAAGTTCCTCACCCGCATCGCGCTGGACGACCCCGGAACGCTGCCGACCCTCACCGCCTCCGCGGACGCCATCAGCGAGCTGGCCGCGCGCCGTCTCATCGCGATGATCGAGCCGTTCTGGTCGCGCCGCGAGGGCGGCAAGGTCGTGCACGACCTGACCGCCGACGGCGTGATCAAATCGGTGAACGTCGCTCAGGCCCTGGGCCGCACCACCGCCTACACCTGGCTGAAGGTCCCCGTCGTGGACGACATGGAGCGCGTCGTGGAGGCCACGACGCTGCCCACGGTGCTGCTGGGCGGGGACCCCACCACCTCCCCGGAGGAGACGTTCGCGACGTGGCGGAAGGCCCTCGCCCTGCCGTCGGTGCGCGGGCTGACCGTCGGCCGCACGCTCCTCTACCCGCCGGACGACGACGTGGCCGGTGCCGTGCGCACCGCGGCCTCCCTCGTGCACTGACCGGCGCCGGACCCGCGAACGAGAAGGAAGAAGGGCCCAGGACGTGGCGGAGAACCCCCTCCACCTGCCCAGCGGCAGTGCCGCACGCGACGGCTTCGACCTCGTCGTGACCCCCGAGACCGCCGGCTGGGGATTCTCCAGCCTGCGCACGCTCACCCTGGCGCCGGGTGCCGAGCGCGAGTTCGGCACGGGGGAGGAGGAAGTGCTCGTCCTGCCCCTGTCCGGCTCGGTGCGCGTCGAGGTGGACGGCGAGGTCCTCGACCTCGCGGGACGCGCGAGCGTGTTCGACGCCGTCAGCGACTTCGCGTACGTCGGCCGGGACAGCACCGTGCGCGTCGGCAGCCGCGACGGCGCGGTGCTGTCGTTCCCCGGTGCGCGAGCTCGCCGCCGCCTGCCGTTCCGCTACGGCCCCGCCTCCGGGGTCGCCGTGGAGCTGCGCGGAGCCGGGCGGTGCAGCCGTCAGGTGAACAACTTCGCCACCCCCCAGGCGTTCGAGACCGACAAGCTCATCGCGTGCGAGGTGCTCACCCCGGCGGCGAACTGGTCGTCGTACCCGCCGCACCGCCACGACCGCACCAGCGAGGTGGAGAGCGAGCTCGAGGAGGTCTACTACTTCGAGTTCCGCTCGCTGGCGCCCGCCGGCACCCCCGGGACGGGGGCGGGCCTCGGCTACCAGCGCGTCTACGGCGATCCGGAGCGCCCGATCGACGTGCTGGAGGAGGTGCGCTCCGGCGACGTCGTGCTCATCCCGCACGGCTGGCACGGCCCGTCCATCGCCGCGCCGTCGCACGACATGTACTACCTCAACGTCATGGCCGGTCCCGAGGACGAGCGGGCCTGGAAGATCTGCGACGACCCCGCCCACGGCTGGGTCCGCGGCACGTGGGACGCCCAGGAGATCGACCCGCGGTTGCCGCTCTACTCCGCGCCCGCCGGCGCCTGAACCCCCCGAAGACACGGACCGATCGGAGCCGATCGCCATGAGCGCAGAAACCCCCACCGCGGCGAGCACCGTCCGCCTGACCGTCGCCCAGGCGGTCGTGCGGTTCCTCAGCTGCCAGTTCACCGAGCGCGACGGGCAGCGCCAGCAGTTCTTCGGCGGTGTGCTGGGCATCTTCGGCCACGGCAACGTTGCCGGCGTCGGGCAGGCACTGCTGGAGGCCGAGCTGGAGGCCGACGCCGGGGACGGCTGGAAGCCCGCCGCGCAGGTGCCCTACATCACCGGGCGCAACGAGCAGGCGATGGTCCACACCGCCGTCGGCTACGCGCGCCAGAAGGACCGGCTGCAGACGATGGCCGTCACGGCGTCCATCGGGCCGGGTTCGTCGAACATGCTCACCGGCGCGGCGCTGGCCACGATCAACCGCATCCCCGTGCTGCTCCTGCCCAGCGACGTCTTCGCCACGCGAGTGGCCTCGCCGGTGCTGCAGGAGCTGGAGCAGGACTACGGCTACGACGTCTCCGTCAACGACGCCTTCCGGCCGCTGTCGCGGTTCTTCGACCGCGTGTGGCGCCCCGAGCAGCTGCCCGCCGCGCTGCTGGGCGCGATGCGGGTGCTGACCGACCCCGCGCAGACGGGTGCCGCCACGATCTCCCTGCCGCAGGACGTGCAGGCCGAGGCGTTCGACTGGCCGGTGGAGCTGTTCCGCGAGCGCACCTGGCGCATCGTCCGCCCCGCACCGGAGAAGGCGCTCGTCGAGGAGGCGGCCGCGCTGGTCCGCGCCGCGAAGGCGCCGATGGTCGTGGCCGGCGGCGGTGTGACGTACTCCGGCGCCGACGACGCCCTGCGCGCCTTCGTGGAGGCCACCGGCATCCCCGTCGGCCAGTCCCAGGCGGGCAAGGGGACGCTGCCCTACGACCACCCGCTGTGCCTGGGGGCGATCGGTTCCACCGGCACCACGGCGGCCAACGAGATCGCTGCCGAGGCCGACCTCGTCATCGGCATCGGCACCCGCTACTCGGACTTCACCACGGCCTCGCGCACGGCGTTCCAGAACCCGGACGTGCGCTTCGTCAACATCAACGTGGCCGGGCTGGACTCCGTCAAGCACGCCGGTCTGCCGGTGCTGGCGGACGCCCGCGAGGCGCTGGAGGCGCTCGGCGCCGCGCTGGAGGGCTTCTCCACTCCGGACGCGTACCGCGAGCGCGCCGCCCGGCTGAACCGCGAGTGGGACGCCGTCGTGGACCGGTACTACAACTCGGGGCTGGGGGAGCGCGACGGCGTGCTCGCGCAGGCGGAGGTCCTGGGTGCCGTCGACGAGGTCGCCGAGGCGCGCGACGTCGTCGTGTGCGCCGCGGGCTCCCTCCCGGGGGACCTGCACTGCATGTGGCGCACCCGGGACCGCAAGGGTTACCACGTCGAGTACGGCTACTCCTGCATGGGTTACGAGATCCCCGGCGGCATCGGCGTGCGCATGGCGGCCCCGGACAGGGACGTCTTCATCACGGTGGGGGACGGCTCGTACCTCATGATGCCGACGGAGCTGGTCACCGCCGTCCAGGAGCGGGTGAAGGTCATCGTGGTCCTGCTGCAGAACCACGGCTTCGCCTCGATCGGCGCGCTGTCGGAGTCGCGCGGCTCGCAGCGCTACGGCACGAAGTACCGGTACCGCGACGAGCAGGGGCACCTGGCCGGCGACAAGCTGCCCGTGGACCTCGCCGCGAACGCCGAGAGCCTGGGGGTGCGGGTGCTGCGGGTGACCACCCGCGCCGAGCTGGTGGCGGCGCTGCGGGTCGCCAAGGCGTCGGAGGAGTCGACGGTGGTGCACGTGGAGACCGACCTGTACTCCGAGGCCCCCGACGGCGGGGGCTGGTGGGACGTGCCCGTCTCCGAGGTCTCCCACCTGGCCTCGACGCAGACCGCCCGCGCGGAGTACGAGGTGCACAAGGCGCGTCAGCGCCCGCTGCTCTGACGCCCGCCGGGGGAGGGGACGTCACCGCCGCGCCCCGGGGCGCGGCGGTGACGGGCGGGTGGGGGCCCATCAGGTCAGAAAGTCTGGACAAATGCTTGACAGGTCGGGCGCCGG
>NZ_JBJLRI010000083.1:0-15814 GCF_050871405.1 Kineococcus esterisolvens | reverse complement strand
CCCCCCCCCCCCCCCCCCCCCCCCCCCCCCCCCCCCCCCCCCCCCCCCCCCCCCCCCCCCCCCCCCCCCCCCCCCCCCCCCCCCCCCCCCCCCCCCCCCCCCCCCCCCCCCCCCCCCCCCCCCCACGTTCCAGCCGCTGCTGGCCGAACCGACCAAGCCGCTGCGCGACGAGCTGCGCTGGCTGGCCGCCGAGCTCGGCGCCGCCCGCGACGCCGAGGTGCTGCGCGAGCGCCTGGTGCGCTCCGTGGCCTCCCTCGACGACGTCCCCCGCCCCGCCGGTACCGACACCGCCGACCCCGCCGACGCCGGGGCGGTCCCGGCCCTGGTGGCCGAGCAGCTCGGATCGGCCTACCGCCAGGCGCACGAGCAGCTGCTGACCCAGCTGGACTCCGAGCGCTACCGGCGCCTGCTGCAGGCGCTGCAGGACCTGGTCAGCCGGCCGCAGCTGACGCCCCGGGCGCAGCGCCCCGCCGGCAAGGTGCTGCCCCGGCGGGTCGCGCGCACCTACGCCGCGCTGGACGACCTGGTGCGCCGAGCGCAGCGCGCGCCGTCCGGGCACGAGCGTGACGAACTGCTGCACGAGGCGCGCAAGGCCGCCAAGCAGGTGCGCTACGCCGCCGAGGCGGTCGCGGCCGTGTTCGGCAAGGACGCCACCCGCTTCGCCCGCGCCGTCACCGAGGTGCAGGAGGTGCTCGGCGAGCACCAGGACTCGGTGGTCACCCGCCAGCGCCTGCAGGACCTGGCGCACACCGCCCGCCCGGAGGCGGCCTTCGCCTACGGGCGGCTGTACGCGCAGGAGGAAGCCCACGCCGCGGCCAGTGAGGCCGACTTCGACGAGGCGTGGTCGGCCCTGCGCGCCAAGCGCCTGCACCGCTGGCTGCGCTGAGCGCCCCCGGGCCGGACCGGGCCGGGTCAGTGCCTGGCGGGCTCGGCGGCGACGTGGGTCACGGGCAGACCGGTGGCCCGGGCGATCCTGGAGGGCGCGTCGGCGCGCAACCACCGCGACAGCCCCGACGGCAGCGTTGAGACGACGATCTCGTCAGCGCTGAAGCGGGACAGGGCCGAGCGGGCGGCGTCGACGACGTCGACCTCACCCACCTCGCCGCCGACCGTGACGCCCAGCGTGCCGATCCGCGCCAAGGCGTCGTCGAGGCGCTGCTGGGCGAGGGCGAAGCTGCGCTCGGGCAGCGTCAGGCTGAGGTCGGCGGCCCGGTCACCGGGACCCACCACCTGCTCGCGCAGCGGTGTGGCCGGCACGACGACGTAGAACTCGCACTCCCCACCCTCAGCGCGTTCGCGGATCGCCTGTTCCACGCGCTGCGTGTTCAAGCTCTGGTTGGCCACGATCAGAAACCGGCGCATCGTTGCGGTCCTCCTCGACCGTGCTGGGGAGCACTGACGGGACCACGGTAGCCAGGTGCACCCCCCGGGGCCCAGGGGAACCAGCCGGCGCTCGCGCCCGGGCGCCCGGGGGAGGCACCGACGCGAGTCCGGAGGAGCGGGCCGTGAGCGGTCGCTGCGGTCGGTGCCGTCAGCCGTCACCGGCCGATCGAACGCACCGAGCGTCGCTCGATGAGGCGGGTCGCGATCTCCAGCCGTCGCGCCGGCGCGGCGGGGTTCGCGCACCGCCAGCGCAGCAGTTCCACGGCGGCTGCTCCCACTTCCCGCTTCGGCGGGGCGATCGTGGTCAGCGGAACGCTCCCCACGCCGGCGACGACGTCGTCCCAGGAGACGATGCTCAGGTCGCCCGGTACCGAGGCGCCGGCCGCCTCGAACCGGGGGAGCAGTGCCAGCGCGTCGACGTCGGAGTGCACGAGCAGCGCTGTCGCACCGAAGCGGGTGACCGCCTCGATCGGGTCCGGGGCCTGCGCGCGGTGCTCCTGGTCCGCGCCGTCCGAGCTCAGCAACGGCTTGGAGAGCACGGGCATGTTCAAGGACCGCTGCGCCTCCGCGAAGCAGGCCCGCACCGTGCGCGCGGTGGGGGAGTCGTCGCGGCTGAGCAGCAGGACCCGGCGGTGACCGTGCGCCCGCAGGTGCGACAGGGCCTGGTGCACCCCGCTGGTGTGGTCGCTGCGGACCGCGTCGCGCGCGGCCAGGAGCGAACCGCGGGGTGCGAAGCGCTCCAGCAGGACGAGCGGCAGCCGCGGCGCGAGCACGCCGTTCAGGTCGCTGGTCACCTCGTCGACCGACTGCCACCGCGGGGCGAAGAGCACACCCGTGACCCCCTCGGTCGCGGCCGCCCGCTCGAAGGACCGGTGGACGGCGGACGCGTCGGGGGCGACGTCCAGGACGTAGCGGCCCCCGGCCTCGACCACCGCGCGCTGGGCCGCCAGCAGGATCTGCTCCATGTAGCCGCTCACGTAGGACGCGACGGCGACGACGGTCCCCAGCGGTGAAGGCCGTGGCGCCTCGCAGGCCGCGAGGACGAGGCCGTAGCGGCGCGTGACCCGGCCCTCCTGCGCGAGGGCTTCCACGTCGCGGCGGATCGTCACGGCGGCGGCCCCGAGCGCCGTGGACAGCTCGGCGACCCTGGCGCTGCCCCTGGCGCCGACCAGGGCGAGGATCTCCTCCCGTCGCCGCGCGGGTCCCAGCATGGCCACCGATGCCCCTTCCGGCCGGGTCGCTCCCTGATCGCCGTCCTGCACCGTAGTCCAACGCGTCCACGGGCCGCCGGTGACCGCGGTCGGCATGTCGGCGGCGCCCGGGGTGCCGGCCCGGGCGCCACCGACTGTCCGGCGGGTTCCGGCGCTGCTCAGCCGTCGACGGGCCGACCGCCGCCGCTCGACGACCCGGACATCGACCAGCGCAGCTCCTCACCGGGGTCGACCAGGTCGATCCGCACCAGCCCGCATGACCCGCGCCGGTTCTCGTAGCCGTGCGGCAGGACGCTGACCCGCTCCAGCCCGCCCTGGACGCGCACCCGGACCTGCTCGCGGCCCCGGCGGAACAGGACGCCGTCGCCGGTGACCTCCACCGCCGTCTCCGGGCCGGCTCCGAGGTCGCGCACGTAGGGGACGAGCAACGTGCGCCAGCGCGACCAGCCCTCCAGCGTCTCGCGTACCTCGATGCCGTCCTCGTGGAGCTGCACCGACCACCGGTGACGTCGTCCGGCCGCCCCGGCGCCCGGACGGTCCTCGTCGTCGCAGGTGCCCCCGTCGAGCAGCAGGGCCTCGAAGCTCAGCCCGGCACCCGGCAGGGTGCTCAGCGGTGCCGTCAGCCGGCGCGGCGACGCGCACAGCGCCTCGAAGGCGGTGGGGCCCGGCTGGGCGCGGGTGGCCAGGCCGGGGACAAGCCAGGGGCCGCCGGACAGGTGGCGGGCGGCGCTGACGAACTGCAGCTGGCGCCCGGACCCGAAGGTCAGGTCGACCAGGCCGCTGGCGTCGTAGGTGTCGTCCGCGGCGGCCTGCACGGCCACCGAGACGCGGCCGTGGTGGGCGGCGCCGCGGTGGGTGGGGGAACCCTCGGCGAGCGAGCCGGCGGGGCGTGCGTCCAGCTGCACCGCCGACGCGGCCTCGTCCTCACCGAACCCCGCCGTGATCGCGCTCGCCAGGAAGGCCAGCGCCAGCGGGGAGTAGTGCCCGTCGGCGGTGTACGTCTCGTAGCCGACCCGGGACTGCGGTGGCAGCAGGTTCTGCACGGGGGAGAACACCCCGCCGGGGCGCTGCCACTGCGCCAGGGAGGTGTAGGCGCGCCACGCCGCCAGCCGGGCGGCGTCCAGGTCGGCCCGCGTTCCCAGACCCAGCACGCGGTGAGCGGTGAACAGGGCCACCTGCGCTCCCAGCACCCACGTCTGCCCGGCGCTGCGGTGGCCGGAGGCCATCGAGCCGTCCGACAACTGCATCGACAGGCTGCGCCGCAGCCCCGCGACGAGGAACTCCTCGAGCCGCTCACGGTTGCGCCCCGCCCAGCCGCCGGCCAGCAGGTCCACCAGGTGGGTCCGGGTGAAGAGGTCGTAGGCGTTCGGCAGGCCGTGCTCGGTGTACATGCCGAGCTCCAGGTCGAACCCGGTCCCCGTGCCGGCGAAGAACACGTCGAGCCAGTCGTCGAACTCCTCGGGACCGGTGGGGGAGAGCCCTGCGCGCATGCGCAACCACTCCCCGCTCATCCACACCGCTGCCCAGTTCGACGGTGGCCGTGCACGGAAGGACTCCGTGACGTCCACCGCGGCCAGCCGTCGCCCGAGCTCGGGGTCCAGGGGGGCGCCGAGCCCGGCCAGCACGGAGCGGGTCTTCAGCAGCGGTGGCCAGGTGAAGTCCCGGTGGCTGAACCGGCCGGCCACGCTCGCCGTGCGGCGCTCGAAGGTGGACGCGTGCGGCTCGGCACCGGGATCGGCCGTGTGGGCCAGCGCCGCGGTGAAGGCACGGACGGCGCGTTCCCGGTGGCCGCCCCCCGCGTCCGCTCCAGGCTGCGTGGCGAGCACCGCGCAGCACCACGCGTAGTAGGCGGTGCCGTACTGGGTGGGGACACCGAAGACGGGGTCGTGCAGGGTGCCGTCCTGCTGCAGGTGCGGTGCCCACGCGGTCGTCGCCGCCTCCAGCAGGTCCAGCGGAGCAGGCAGTTCGCTCACGTGCTCGTCCCGCCCGCGGCCTGCATCGCGTCCTGGTACTCGTTGCGCATGGCGTCCCCGGCGGCGCCCCGCCACGTCGAGATCAGGCTCTGCAGGTCCGAGAACGGCCGCCGCTCCTGGATGATGGCGTTGATGCCGTCGTTGAAGTTGATGTCCGCCGCTGCGTTGGCGCTGGCCGCGGTCTCCGAGTAGAAGCCCACCACGGGGTTGGGGATCCCCTCGGGAATCTCCAGCGACTGGTAGTCGTGTTGCTGCTCCGCGTCCTGCGGGCGGCCCGGGACGTAGATGTTGTACGGGCTCTCGGTGAGGTACCGGATGGGGAGCACGGTGTTCGTGGTGCCGGTCGGGGTCAGCACCGGGTTCCCGTCGGCGTCCATGGTGTGGTCGACGCCCTCCTCGCCGTAGAGGCGGTAGAGGTACTCCTCGGTGCCGAACGGGGCGGCCAGCCAGTTGAGCACCCGCAGCGCCAGCTTGATCTTCTCCGGGTCCTCCTGCTTCGTCAGCACGTTGATGGAGTAGTACCCGGGCCCGAGGGCCCACTCCGCCAGTCCGCTCCCGTCGCGCTTGTGCACCGGCATCAGGCCCAGCCGGAAGTCCGGGTTGCCGGCGTTGTCGAGCACGTACTGGATGTAACCCGGGTACCCGTCGGCGGCGTTGATGGCCACGGTGCCCGCGTTGAACAACTGCTTGAACGGCTGGGACGTGTTGAACGAGTCGGGGTGCATGACTCCCGACTTCCACATCGCGATGAGATCGGTGACGGTCTGGGCGTACTGCTCCGTCTCGTACATGTGGGTCAGTCGGCCGCCGTCCTCGGCCCAGACGTTCGGCTCACCGTTCATCCGGCCCAGCAGCTGACGGGGCTGGTTGACGAGGCTGAAGGCCCAGCGTCGCTGGCCGGGGTCGGTCAGCGCCTTCGTGGCGTCGACGAACTCCTCGTAGCTCCCGGGCTCGGTCGAGACACCGGCCGCCTCGAACAGGTCGGCGCGGATGAAGTGGTAGACGCCGATGGCCCCGCGCGGGATGGGGACGCCGTAGATGCCGCCGTTGTGGGCCGTCGGCAGCCAGCTGCGGGTGGGGATGTTGGCGAGGTTGGGGTAGTCGTTGATCGCGTCGCCCGACAGGTGCTCGCTGAGATCGGTGAACCGCGCCTTCAGCAGCTGGGGCAGGTTGGGCACCGGCGCGTTCGGGATCTGCAGCATGTCGGGCAGGTCGTTGCCGGCGATCGTGGTGGGGAACTTCTGCGTGTAGTCGGCGGCGCTGACCATCTGCAGCTGCAGGTCCACGCCGAGGCGCTCGTTGAGGCCGGCCCAGTAGCTGTTGCTGCCCGGGCCCGGGGGGACGGCGTAGTAGATGTTCGCCATCCCGGTCAGCGTCTCGCCGTTCCCGGGCTTCTCCGGCACCGAGACCGGGTTGTCGGCCGGGAAGTTGTAGTAGGCGGCGTCGACACCTTCCTCGGTGCCGGGGAGGTCGGGCGTCACCCCGGTGTAGGGGGTGTGGGTCGGCAGGGTCGCGGAGGCGCCCCCGGAGGTCCCCCCGGAACCACCCCCGTCACCGCTGGAGCAGCTGGTGAGGCCGCCGGCAGCGAGCAGGGCGGCGGAACCTCCGGCTCCGGCGATCAGGCTGCGCCGGCTGAATGCACTCTTCGACATGGATCCTCCTCGACCCGATGGGTGGCTCCGGCCCGTCCTGGGCCGGTGGGTGGTGCGGCGGTGACCGCTGGGCCCGGTCTCCAGTGGGGGGCGGTCAGCCCTTGACCGCGCCGATCATGACGCCCTTGGCGAAGTGGCGCTGGATGAAGGGGTAGACCAGCAGGATCGGCACGATGGCGATCACCAGGATGGCCATCTGCAGCGGCAGCTGCGGTGGCAGGACCTCACCGGCGGCCTGTTCGCCGCCGATGGTCGTCTGGTTGACGACGTAGGTCCGCAGGACCAGGGCCATCGGCCACTTCTCGCTGGACTGGATGTAGAGCAGGGCGTTGAAGAAGGCGTTCCAGTAGGCCACGGCGTAGAAGAGGCCGATGACGGCCAGCACCGCCTTCGACAGCGGCAGCACGATCCGGAACAGGGTGGTGGCCGCGCCGACGCCGTCGATGGCCGCCGACTCGAAGAGCTCCTTGGGCAGTTCCTGGAAGAAGGCCCGCATCACGATGACGTTGAAGGCGTTGACCAGCACCGGCAGGATCAGCGACCACAGCGAGTCCAGCAGGTGGAACTCCTTGACGACCAGGTAGCTGGGGATCAGGCCGGGGGCGAACAGGATCGCGCCCAGCACCAGCATCAGCATCGGCTTGGCCCCCAGGGCGCCGGGGCGCGAGAGCCAGTACGCGAGGCCGGCGGTGGCCGCCAGCGACAGCAGCGTCCCCACCACGGTGACGCCCACGGAGATGAGGACCGCGCGGGTGACGACACCACCGGACAGGACGGTCGTGTAGGCGTCGAAACTGACCCCACCCCCCGGCCACATCACCATGCCGCCGCCGGATTCGTTGATGGTCCTCTGGTTGGCCAGCGACGTGGCGATGACCGACCAGAAGGGGACGATGACCAACGCCACCGAGATGGCCAGGAAGACGAACTTGACCGCCTGGGTGACCGGGCTCGGCTTCTCCATCCACGGTGGCCGCCGGCCGTCCTTGCGGAACTGCTGGACGGTGTCGTCCCCGATGGTCGGATTCTCGGTGGTGCTCACTTCTCGTACACCCCTCTCTCACCGAAGGCGTGCGCCAGCTTGTTGGCGCCGATCACGAGCAGCAGCCCGACGACCCCCTTGACCAGGCCGGCGGCCGCTGAGGTCCCCCACTCGCCGCCGAGGATGCCGTTGTTGTAGACCCAGGTGTCGAGGACTTCGCTGGCCTCCAGGCCGACCGGGCCCTGCTGCAGGATGATCTGCTCGAAGCCCACCGACAGGCTGCTGCCCAGGCGCAGGATGAGCAGCAGGATGATGAGGCCCTTCAGCGCCGGCAGGGTGATGTGCCAGAGGCGCCGCCAGGAGTTCGCTCCGTCCACGGCAGCCGCCTCGTACTGCTCCTGGTCGACCCGGGAGATCGCGGCCAGGAAGATGATCGTGCCCCAGCCGGCGTCCTTCCAGATCACCTGGCTGGTGAGGAGGGCCTTGAAGAGCTCCGGCACTCCGATGACCTGGATGATCGGGAGGTCGTTCTGGGTCAGGAAGGTGTTCAGCATGCCTGCGTTGCCCAGCATCTGCTGGAACAGCGCGACCACGATCACCCACGAGAGGAAGTGGGGCAGGTAGAGGATCGACTGCAGCGTCCGCTTCAACCGCTCTCCCGCCAGGCTGTTGAGCACGAGCGCCAGCACCAGGGGCACGGGGAAGACGAGCACCGTCTGGATGACCGTGAGGACGACCGTGTTCCAGAGGGCGTTGCGGAACTCCTCGTTGCCGTCCCAGAGGAACGAGAAGTTCGACCACCCCACCCACTCCGACTCGGAGATGCTCAGATAGGGCTGGTAGTCCTTGAAGGCGATGACGTTGCCCAGCAGCGGCAGGTACTGGAACAGTACGAGGGCGATCCCGCCAGGCAGGCCCAGCGCCACCAGGAGGAGCCGGTCGCGCGACATCCGGCGGCGCGGACGCCGGGGAGGTGTCGTGCGGCGTGGTGCCGCGGTGTGCTCCACCGTGGCGGCGGGCGTCGCCGCACCTCGTGGCTGGGCGTCAGCCGATTTGACTCTCACCTTTGAGCTCCTACCGCGTCAGCTGTTTCGGAGGGGACCGGGATGGGACGTGACGATCCGGCGTGGACTGAGGCGGGCCAGGGAGGACCGGGCCCGGCGGGGTGCGACGACTCCCGGCGTTGGGTGTCTCGCGAAGTGCGGGGGAATCTCACCCGACGATCTGCAAGCGAAATTAACACGGTGGGCAGGGCCTCGGAAGATCTGTGATCGATCGATCGGAACGCTCGGGCGCGGTCGTGGGAGGCAGCCTCCCCGCGCCGGGGAACGGCCGGTTCCCCCTACGGGCCCTCGCCGCCCGAAGCTGCCGGACCCCCGGGCGGGAGCCGGTCCAGCGCCGCCCTGGCCCACTCGTAGGAGAGCTGGTGCGACTCGTAGACCGTCGGGACGCTGGGGTGGTCGACCTCGATCATGTAGTCGCCGTCGTAGTCGTCCGGGAGCGCCGCGAGGACGGCCTCGAGGTCGAGCACGCCCCTGCCTGGTTCGGCCCACAGCCGCCCGCTGCCGGAGACGCTCCGGTAGTCCCCGCCGTCCGCGCGGGCGTCGTCCAGGTGGTCCGGGTAGACGTCCTTGATGTGGATGCCGCCGATCCGGTCGGAGTAGCGCTCGATCAGGGCGACCGGGTCGGCTCCCGCCCAGCGCAGGTGACCGGTGTCCGGGCCGAAACCGATGAGATCGGCTCCCAGGGTGTCGAGCAGCGCCGTGACCTCCGCCTCCGTCTCGAACACTCCGCCGACGTGCGAGTGGTGCAGGGGACGGATGCCCCCGGCGATGAGCACCTCGCACACGCGTCCGGCGTTCTCGATCGCGCGGGCCAGGCGCCCGGCGTCGAAGTCCGCTCCCACGGCCGGTGCCTGCATGCGGGCGGGCAGCGACATCGAGGACAGCATCGTGCGGTCCAGGCCGAGCTCGGCCTGGACGCCCGCGAAGCGCCGGGCCTCCTCCAGCACCCCGCCCATGTCCACCGTCTCGTCCAGCGGGCTGCTGAACAGGCCCAGTGACGGGCTGAGGCCGAACCCGCCGAGCCAGGCGGCGTACTCGCCGGCCCCCATGCCCTCGGGGACGTCGGCCTTGACGGCCCTGAAACCGATCTCCGCGAGGTCGCGGAAGGCCGTCTCGAAGACCGCCCGGGTCTTGCCGCCCCGCGCCCAGTACGGGATGGGGTTGGCGGCGATCCTGCGCGGGCCGTCGTGCCGGTGCGTCGTCATCGAGGTCCTCTCTCCGGGTGCTCGGGGCGGTCAGCGGCTGCGCGGGCCGGTGCCGACCGGCTCGCTGAGGGCCACGGGCCGCCCGCTGCGGGCGGCCTCGTACAGGCCCGTGATGATGCCGACCGCGCGGTGGTTGTCCTCCAGGCCGACCCGCAGCTCCTCCTCGCCGCGCAGGGCCGCCAGGAAGTTGCGGTACTGCAGCAGGTGGGCGTCCGACATCCGCCCCGCCACGCTCGTGACCGGGCCCGGCAGGGTCCCGTCGGGACCGGCGAACCGCTGCACCTGGTTCGTGCCAGCTCTGCTCCCGCCCATGGACACCTCGAGCGCCCGCTCCTCGTCGGGAGCGGAGTGGAAGTACACCAGGCGGTCGTCCTCGATGACGGCGGAACCGCGGTCGCCGTGCACCTGCAGGCGCGTGCCCAGCCCCGGGTGGACCGCGGTGGAGGCGTGCAGCACGGCGAGGGCACCGGAGGCGAAGCGCACCGCGCCCACCGCGACGTCCTCGACCTCGATGCGCTCGTGGGCCAGCGTGCCGGCGTACCCGAACACCTCCACGGGGCGGCCCATCGTCGCGACCAGGAGGTCGACGGTGTGCACGCCCTGGTTCATGAGGGCGCCGCCGCCGTCGAGCGCCCACGTCCCGCGCCAGTCGCCGGAGTCGTAGTAGTTCTGACCGCGCCACCAGTCGACGGACGCGATCGCCGAGGTCAGGCGGCCGAACCCGCCCCGGGCCACCGCGTCGACGACGATCTCGGTGGACGGGTCGAAGCGGTGCTGGGAGACGACGGTGACGAGCCTGCCCGCCCGGTCGCGAGCCGCGATCAGCGCCTCGATGCGCTCGGTGGAGACCTCGGCGGGCTTCTCCACGACCACGTGCTTGCCCGCGCCGAGCGCCTGCACGACCGCCTCGCCGTGCATCCCCGTGGGGGTGCACACGACGGTCACGTCGAAGTCGACCGTGGCGCAGGCCTCCGCCAGCGTGGCGTGGACCTGAGCGCCGGGCTCGGCGGCGAGGGCCTCGGCGCGGGAGCGCACGGGGTCGACGACCGCCACGAGCTCCACCTCATCGCCGAGCTGGTGCAGGACGGTGCTGTGCTGCTGGGCGATGACGCCGGCACCGAGGACGGCGAAGCGGGTTCTGCGGCTCACGGGTTCGACTCCGATCGAGGAGGGGGTGTCGTCGACGAGGGGTGCGCCGTCCCGGGTGCTCACGCGCAGCGCTCCAGCGCGGCGAGGCTCACCGGGTGCGCGAGGGGCCGCCCGGTGAGGAAGCGTTCCACCTCCTCCGCGGCGCAGGCGGTGAGGCGGTGCAGCTCGTTGCCCGCGGAGCCCGCCACGTGCGGGGTCAGCAGGACGTTGCCGCACTCCCACAGCGGGTGCTCCGCCGGCAGCGGTTCGGGGTCGGTCACGTCCAGGACGGCGTGCAGACGCCCCGAGAGCAGTTCGGCGGTGAGCGCCTCGGCGTCGACGACGGCGCCGCGGGCGGTGTTCACCAGCGTCGCCCCGTCGTGCAGCCGTGCCAGCAGCCCGGCGTCCACCAACCCCCGGGTCTCCGGCAGCAGAGGCGTGTGGACGCTCAGGACGTCGCTGCGCTCGAACAGCTCCGGCAACCCCACCGGCTCGGCGCCCATCGCACGGACCGCTGCATCGGCCACGTACGGGTCGTGCAGGAGGACCTGCACGTCGTGCGGCTGCAGC
Organism: Kineococcus esterisolvens; assembly: GCF_050871405.1. Taxonomy (NCBI): domain Bacteria; kingdom Bacillati; phylum Actinomycetota; class Actinomycetes; order Kineosporiales; family Kineosporiaceae; genus Kineococcus; species Kineococcus esterisolvens. The sequence goes on along the minus strand of NZ_JBJLRI010000083.1, from coordinate 4,646 downwards.
AGCTCCACCACGCGGCGGCCCACCAGGGAAGCCGACAGGATGCCGACGGTGCTGCCGAAGTTGCCACCCGCGTCGATGACCGCGGTGGCCGTGAGACCGCGGGTTCGCCGGTAGGCCGCGGCGGAGGCGAGGACCCCCTTGCCGGCGAGCAGCACCACCGCGAGCGTGAACTCCGCGACGGGCACGGCGTTCGCCGCAGCGGCCGAGGACACCGCGATGCCTCGTGCCCACACCGCGGGCGTGACGTGCTGGCGCACGGACCCGGCGGTGTGCACGACGGCCCGCAGCCGCGGAGCGGCGGCGAGGACCTGCGCGGTCAGCGGCGGGCACCCCCACCCGGTCACCAGCACGTCGGTGCCCGCGAGGACGTGACGCGCCGAGGAGGAGTCGAACTCCACCAGCAGGCCGGGGTTCACGTCGCCCACCGCGGCCAGCCGTCGCAGGAAGTCCTCACCGATGACGCGGCGGTACGCGGTGGCGCCCATCGCCAGGGTGAGGCGGGGCCGACTCACCTGGGGCTCGCCGCGGGGCCGGGCAGGCACGACGAGCGCTGCGGGCACCGGGGACGGGCGGGACGGCGGTGCCGTCGTCGTGGCAGGGGCGTCGCGCGGCGACTGGTCCGCGCAGTCGGCGGTTGCGGGAACGGCCGGGGCATCCGAGGGCTCCTCATCGTGCTCCATCGATCGTGGGTGCGGCCGCGTTCCGGCTGCACCGGGGTCGGGATCAGCGGCGGTGCGCGCTCATCGCGGGCTCGGGGCGGTGCACGCCCCGGGGTCGGTAGCCGAGCAGGTCGGAGAGGCCGGCGAGGTCGGCGAGCAACCACACGATCGCCAGCCACATCTCGGTTCCCTGCAGGCTCGGGGTGCGGCCGGCGCGGAAGGGGAACCCCCGTCCCTCGCGCCAGTGCCCCAGCGCGTCGGCGAGCAGCCGGCGGGCCAGCGCCACGACCTCCTCGCGCCGGTGCGCCGTCTGCCGCCCCGCCAGCCGGAGCGGGTGCGCGACGTCCAGGACGTTGCAGGCGTCCTGGACCTCGCGGGCGAACCAGCGCGGGTCGGCCGCGTGCGCGAGGACCGTGTCCACCACCTGCGCGGGGTGCGGCAGGGGGACCCCGAACTGCGCGTAGGTGCCCCGCGAGGCGCGGTAGAAGCCGTTGACGAGCTGCCGGGCGCCGTCCCCGGGGGGTGGTGCGCCCCACATCCCGCTCCACGGGTCCGTGCGGAGGGTGAGCCAGCCGAACAGGGCCTGCAGGGTTCCGGGGCTCCCCTCCAGGCCGCGGGCGAGGTTCCACCGGAAGGCGGTGCCCACGGCGTCCGCCCAGGCCCCGGCGCCCCAGGGGTCGCCCCGCCACGGCAGGTCGTCCAGGGCGGCCACCAGGGTGGCGGCGTCCATGTCCGCGACCGCCCGGACGGGGTGCTCGAAGCGGGAACCGTGCACGTCCAGGGCGTAACCCACGGACAGGACGTGGTAGGCGGTGTCGCCGTCGTGCAGGTCCGGTGCGGCGGTGGCGGGACGGCCGTCGGCGTCCAGCGGCGGCACCAGCCCGGTGCGCTCGTCCTGCCAGCTGCGCAGGCGCTGCAGCTGCTCCTGCAGGGGCAGCTGCGGCGGAGCCCCGTCCAGCAGCAGCGCCGCGATCTCGAGCGCGTCGCACTGGGCGCGCACGCTCGGAGCGGCACCCGGGGAGTCGGTGAACTGCCCACCGGGCAGCTCGGGGTGCCAGTTGCCCGCGAGCACGTCGGGCGCCTGGGCGCGGGCCCGGGCCTCGAAGGCGACCAGCCGGGCCGCCAGCTCGTCCGCCGGGACATGCTCGACCGGCGCGGTGGGCGGTACCCGCCAGCGCAGCACGCGTGCCGGGTTGCCACCCACGACAGCACCCGCAGGCACGTCCCTGGGCACGACCGCACCGGCCGCCACGACCGCGTGGTCGCCGATGCTGACGCCGTCGAGGACGACCACGTGCGAGCCGATCCAGACGTCGTCGCCGATCGTGATGCCCCGGGACGTCAACGGTTGCCGGTGCACCTCGGTGCCGGGTTCCGTGCCGTGGTTGAAGGCGAGGAGCGAGGTGTGGGCCCCCACGCGCACCCCGTCGCCGGTGCGCACCCCGCCGCGCACGACGGTGAAGGCGTTCAGGGTGCAGTCACGGCCGAGCAGCACCTCGTCCGTCAGGTGGGCGTGCGCGGCGACGTAGCTGCGATCCCCCATGACGAGCCGCTCCGCCTGGACCGCCGCCAGTTCGCTGAGGAAGCAGTCCTCACCGATCGACCACTGCGGGTGCTCCAGGACCGCCTGCCGCTGCAGGTCCTCCTGGCGTCGCCGGGCCGCCGGCGACGCCTGGCCCCAGAAGCCCCACGGCGCGTAGTCGTGGTGGTGCGCGTCGAAGGCCGGTGCCTCCACGTGCACGTCCTCGGCGGCCGCGTTCGACGGAGCAGGGGGGATGGTCCTCATGCGGGCTCCCGAGGGGATCACGGCGCCTCGTCCTCGAGCCGTCCTGGTGGCTCTACCGTGCCGACTCCCGCGCGCACCGGTCAAGATCGGTCGAAACTCCATGATCGATCGATCAGTCGGCCGGTGCCTGCGAGGCGCACCTCTCGGCGCTGACCCCGGGCGAGGAACGTCTGGCGCCGATCCTCGCGTTCGACCGGGCGTCGGCGATGCACCGCAGCGCTTCGAGTTCGCGGGTCGGGGCCCGCCGGGCGGGGGTGGGCATCGTCCCGTCCGGGGCAGGCGTCCCAGCCGGTCGACGCACCACCTTCTCGTGATCACGCTGTCCGGTCGACCGGGTCACGTCTCGGGCGAGCCCGGAGGAGCAGGTCGAGCTGTGGGGCTGCCCGACGGGCCGGTCCCGTGTCCGGCCACGTCGTGGGAGAACTGCACGGCCAGGGCTTCTGCTCGCCGGCGACGGTCGAAGGCCACGTCGGCCTCGTCGGTCCATCGGCGGTAGAGCTCGACGCACGCAGCGAGTGCTCTGACGGCCTCGGCGGCGTCGCGCCCGCAGAGGGTCGCTCGGAGCTCGGCGGCCGATTCCGGATCGGCGGTCTCGAGGCGCTGCACACCTTGCAGGAGTCGTCGGTTGCGCCGGCGGACGAGGGGGCCGAGAACCGTCTCGCGGAGGTGGGCGAGGAAGCCGATGACTTCGTAGAGCTCGCCGCGGGCGATCTTCGTGGCGCCGTGGTGGACCCACACCCGGAAGCGGTCCTCGATCCACCGGAAGTCGATCTGCGGGGGAGCAGGTGGGATCTGGGCGAGTGCGGTGCTGATCCGCCCGTCGCGTTCCCACGGCACCAGCAGGTCGTCGATGCGCGTGGTGATGTCGTCGATCCGGACGAACTCGAAGTCCACGTGCAGCAGCGGCGGACCCACCAGGGAGATGATGACCCGTGGCTCGCCGGCAGCACGGTCGGACTGCAGAGCGAGATCGGCATCTCCGAGCTGCACAGCGCGCGCGTGGTGCTCGGCAACGTCGTCACCATCGTGCTGGAGTTGGCCGCCGTGGGGCTGGCGGTCGCCATGAGCCGCCCCTGGGGACGTCGCGTCCCCGGCTGGGTCGTGGTGGTCCTGGCCGGCGGAGCGACGGGGCTGCTGGCACCGATCCTCCTCGGGCCCACCCTGGGCAGCGCTCTCCAGCTCGCTGCGACAGGGGCTCTGCGCACCGACGGGACGGACGACTTGAGCCCGTGGCTCTTCGCGCTGGTGTACGGCGGGTTCGCGCTGCTCGGGGTGGGCTTGGCGAAACTGGCCTGGCACTACGTGCTCGACCGGTGGCAGCGCGTTCTGGACGGACCCCCGCGACCCCCGGCCCCGTGGGCGAACGTCGTCGGCGCCCTGGCTCTGCTGCCCTTCGCCGCGGCGACGATCCACTGGGGTCTGTTCGGCCCGGGGGAGAGCGGGCCGCGAGGCATGGAGGTGATGTCCCAGCGCACCGTCCTCGCACTGGCCGCAGATCCACTTCGGCGGCGGTGAGGCCAGCGTCGTGGGCGGCTCGTGCCTCGGCGGAGTGGTGCATCCGATCGTGGAGTGCAATCAGGCGTTGTTCCACCACTCCACACACGCTGGCGTCGAGAGCTCCAGGTCGGACACGGTCTTCAACGGCGCGTCGTGGAAGGGACCGGGAGGATGCACCCGGCCTTGCACATGCCGATCGCGCTCTCCAACAGCGCGTTGTCGTGGGCATCGCCGACCGATCCGATGGAGGCGGCGGGGCCCTCGCCGGCGAGGTGGTCGGTCGGATTCACGGAGGTGTGTTTCGACCCGGCACCGGAGTGCATGATCAATCCGTGTGCGACCGGGGTACCGTCGTGCTCGTGGCGTCACGTCGCCATCCGCAGGTAGGTGAGCACCTGTTCGGTGCGCTCGCTGGTGATCGCGTGCCAGCCCACGATGCAATGAGCCTTCGTCAGTAGCGGGGTGAAGCTGCGGATGGTCAGGGCAGCGAAGCTGTTGGGGCACGCAGGACCTGGTCGGGGACGATGGAGGCGACCAAGCCTTTCCGCTGTACCCACCTGGATCCTGCGTGCTCTCCCATGGGTGCAGCCGGTCCTGTTCTGGCAGGCTCGGTGGTGGTGGCGGCCGGCGGGTCAGCACTGTGCTCTCCGGGCCCAGCGAGGCCTGACGATAGACCGTGCGCCCGCCGGTCGTGAGAAGGCGCG
>NZ_JBJLRI010000082.1:0-15864 GCF_050871405.1 Kineococcus esterisolvens | reverse complement strand
GGGTCCCCGCCGCGCGGGGACCCGCCCACCGGCGGGAGGCGAGCGCCGTCAGCGGCGCAGGACGCCCCGGGCGATGCGGTTCCCGATGAGCTGCCCCAGCTGGACGATGACGATGATCGTGGCCACGCTGACGTAGACGATGCCCCAGTCGTAGCGCTGGGAGCCGTACGTGATGGCGTAGTCGCCCAGGCCGCCACCACCGACGAGGCCCGCCTGGGCGGTCATGTCGACGATGCCGACGAAGATGAACGTGTAGCCCAGCACGAGCGGCCCCAGGCCCTCGGGGACGACGACCCCGAAGAGGATCCCCAGCCGGGAGGCGCCGGTGGCGCGCGCGGCCTCCACCACGCCCGGGTCCACCCCGACGAGGCTCTGCTCCACGATGCGCGAGACCGCGAACGCCGCGGCCAGCGCGATGGCGAACGTCACCGCCCCCGTGCCGATGGTGGTGCCGAGCACCGCGATCTGCAGCGGTGTCACCGCCGCGAGGAAGATGACGAACGGGACGGGGCGCACGATGTTCACCACGACGCCGAGGACGCCGAACACGACCCGGTTGCCGAGCAGGTTCCCGGGGCGGGTGGCGTACAGGGCGATGCCGAGCGCCAGGCCGAGGACGCCGGAGGCGACCATCGAGACCAGCGCCATGAACAGCGTCTCGCCGATGGAATCGAGGTAGACGTCGAACGTCCGGGTGAAGCCCTCCACGTCAGACCTCCTCCTCGGCGGTGATGCCCGCGTCGCGCAGCGCGGCGAGGGCCGCGTCCACCGCCCCGTCCGGACCGGTGGCCTCGTAGGTCAGGGAACCGATGCGCCGCTCGCGCAGCTCCCCCACGCCGCCGTGCACGAGCTCGGTGCGCACCCCGGCGGTGGTGAACGCGTCGTCGATGCGCTTCTGCAGGCCCGGCTCGTCGGTGATCCGCACGGTGACGAGGCGACCGGAGTGGTGGTCGCGCAGGCGCGCCAGCTGCTCGGGGGTGGGCCGGTCGTGCAGGACGCTGCGCACGAACCGCTGCGCCGGCGGGGTCTGCGGGTCGGAGAACACGTCGTAGACGTCGCCGACCTCGACGACGCGGCCGGCTTCCATGACCGCCACCCGGTCGGCGATCTGCCGCACCGCGTCCATCTCGTGGGTGATGACGACGATCGTCACGCCCAGCTCGCGGTTGACCCGCCGCAGCAGCGAGAGGACCTCGGTGGTGGTCTCCGGGTCCAGCGCGCTGGTGGCCTCGTCGGCCAGCAGCAGCGGCGGGTTCGTCGCGAGCGCGCGGGCGATGCCGACGCGCTGCTTCTGCCCGCCGGACAGCTGCTCCGGGTGGGCGTGGGCGCGTTCCAGCAGGCCGACGAAGTCCAGCAGCTCCGCCACCCGCGCCTCGCGCTGCGCCTTGTCCACGCCGGCCACCTTCAGCGGGTAGGCGACGTTCCCGGCGACGGTGCGGGAGCGGAACAGGTTGAACTGCTGAAAGATCATGCCGATCTCCCGGCGCGCGGCCCGCAACTGCTTCTCGGGCAGTCGCGTCAGCTCCCGCCCGGCGACGGTGACCGTCCCGGACGTGGGCGCCTCCAGGGCGTTCACCAGCCGCACGAGCGTGGACTTGCCGGCCCCGGAGTACCCGATGACGGCGAGGACCTCGCCGGCGTGCACGTCGAGGCTGACGTCGTCGACGGCGGTGACGACCTTCCCGGAGCGCTCGTACCGCTTGGTGACGCCCTGCAGGCGCACGATGGGGTCGGCCATCTCAGCCCTGCGCCGCCCGCGCGTCCTCCTCGACGTCCACCAGCTGCTCCTGCAGGGTGGCGGCGTCGACGTCGCGGACGACGGCCTGCGGGTAGCTCTTGACGAACTCCTCCTGCACGGCGGGGTCGTGGATGAGCTCGGCGAGGTCGAGGTAGGTCTGGTTCCCGGTGTCCTCGGCGCGGGAGACGAAGAGGTTCACGTAGGGCACGGCGGACTCGCTCTCCGGGTCGTCCTGGTGGACGACGGCGTCGACCGGCAGTCCGGCGCTGGTGGCGTAGTTGTTGTTCACCACGGCGCCGGCCACGGAACCGCTCTGCAGGGCACCGGCGGTCTGGGAGGCGTCCAGCGGGACGACCTCGACCGTGGAGGTCTCCACGTCCGCGACGGTGGAGAACGCGGAGCCGCCACCGGCCAGGGTCAGCAGGCCGGCGTCCTGGAGAACGAGCAGCGCGCGCGCCTCGTTGATCGCGTCGTCGGGGATGGCGATCTTCGCGCCCTGCGGGAACTGCGACGGGTCGTCGTGCTCGGTGGAGTACAGCGGCAGCGGGTACACGGCGGTGGAGCCGACGGGCTGCAGGTCGTCGCCCGCGGTGACGTTGTAGTTCGCGAGGTACTGGGTGTGCTGGAACTGGTTGAGGTCGACCTCGCCCTGGCTCAGCGCCGGGTTCGGCAGGCTGTAGTCGGAGAAGTTCACCAGCTCGACGTCGACGCCGAGGCGCTCCTGCGCCAGGTCGACGTAGGTGTTCCAGTACGGCTCGGCCTGGTCGGTCACGCCGATGCGGACGGTCTCGCCGCCGGCGGCGGTGGTGGTGGTGTCCTCACCGGTGTTGCGCACGACGAGCGCGATGACGACGGCGACGACCACGACGACGGCGGCGCCGATGAGGATCGGCAGCTTGCTGCGCTGCGGCTTGTCGGGCAGGGCGGGCGGGGTGGCGCTGGACACGACGGGCTCCTCGTGAGGGGTGGTGCGGGATCGGTCCGCCGCCGGCACCCGGACGGGCGGGCGGCGTGGGCGGGGCGGTCAGCCGCGGGTGGCGGCGCCGCCCCGGGGACACGAGGGGGACGTGGCGCGCGGGCTCACGACGGGTTGCCTCCTGCTCGGCCAGGCCGTTCCCGCCACCTCCGTGACGGCACGGCCACACGCTTGCGGGACGCTCCGTCCCGCCGGGCTTTCACCTGGAGCACCCCACCGCGGACGAGGGTTGCCGGTCAGCCAGCCAGGGCTTGTCGCTGACGCTCGATGCCGGGAGCAATGGTAACGAGGTGCCGGATCGGAGGTCAAAACGTGTCCGGTCCCTTCCGGTCCCTTCCGGTCCCTTCCGGTCGTGCCCGGTCGTGCCCGCTTGCCCGCCGTCCGCGGGGACCGGTACGGCCACCGGGGCTTGTCGCGAGTAAGTTGCAACAAGCCCCACCGGTCGACGCCCGCAGGAGGTCCCCCGTGCCGGCAACCGGTGCACCGGCCCGATCGTCCCCCCCGCTGCCGCGCGACCCGCTGGGCCGCCGCGCGCGGGGGCGGCGCGGCGCCGTCGCACTCACCGCGCTCGCCGCGCTGACCGTCGCCGCCGCGCTGGCGGGCGCGGCCGTGGGCGCGGCGGCCGTCGAGCCCGCCGACGTCCTGCGCGTGGTGGCCCACCACCTGCCCGGGACCCGCTCCCCGGCAGTGGTGCCCGACCCGGTCGTGGAGGCCGTCGTGTGGGACGTGCGGCTGCCGCGGGTGCTGCTGGGCCTGGCCGTGGGCGCCGGGCTGGCGGTGTGCGGGGCGGCCCTGCAGGCCATGGTGCGCAACCCGCTGGCCGACCCGCAGCTGCTGGGCGTCAGCTCCGGCGCCTCCACGGGCGCCGCGGCGGCGCTGCTGCTGGGCGCCGGCGCCGGCTGGGGCGAGCACGCGCTGTCCGGCAGCGCCTTCACCGGTGCGCTGGCCGCCTCGGTGCTCGTGTACGCCGTGGCGCGCAGCGCGGGGCAGGTCACCTCGGCCCGGCTGCTGCTGTCGGGCGTCGCGGTCGGCTACGCACTGCACGCGGCCACCAGCTTCCTCGTCTTCGCCTCCGGATCGGCCGAGGGCGCCCGCTCGGTGGTGTTCTGGCTGCTGGGCTCGCTGGGCCTGGCCGCGTGGGGCGCGCCCCTGGCGGCCGTGCTCGTCGTGGTCGCCGCCACCGTCACCCTGCTCACCGCGTGGGGGCCGCGGCTGGACGCCCTCGCGATGGGCGACGAGACCGCGCGCGGCCTGGGCGTGTCCCCCGCGGCGTTCCGCACGGTGCTGCTGGCCGTGGTCTCGCTGTGCGTGGGGGTGCTGGTGGCCGCCTCCGGGACGATCGGCTTCGTCGGCCTGGTGGTGCCGCACGTGGCCCGGCGCCTGGTGGGCGGCGCGCACCGCTGGTCGGTGCCCGCCGCCGCCCTGCTGGGCGCGGCGTTCCTCGTGGCCGCCGACCTGCTGGCCCGCACCCTGCTGGCGCCGCAGGAGCTGCCCATCGGCATCGTCACCGCGCTCGCCGGATGCCCCTTCCTGCTGTGGCTGGTGCGCAGCACCCGCACCGGCGCCTGACCCGGTCCCCAGGAGGTCCCCGTGAACACCCCCCGCCCCGCTCGCCGAGCAGACCGCCGAGCAGACCGCCGCCGCACGGGCACCGTGCTCGCGGCGGCCTGCGCCCTGCTGGCCGCCGGCTGCGGCAGCGGCGGCCCCGCGGACGGCACCGCCGACGCGACCACCTCGTCCCGGCCCCACCTGGAGCTGGTGAACTGCGGGCAGCCCGTGGTCCTGGACGCCGTCCCGGAGCGGGTCGTGCTCCTCAAGAGCGCCGCCGTGCCCTACCTGCACGAGCTGGGCGTGATGGACCGGGTCGTGGCGCGGGCCGGGCAGTACCCGCGGGAGTACTACGACGCCCGGACGCTGAGCGAGCTGGACGCCGTGCCGCTGCTGACCGACCGCACCGACACCAGCGGCCACCTGCAGATCTCCCGGGAGGTGGTGCTGGCCCAGCGGCCGGACCTGGTGCTCGGCGAGGTCGACAACCTGGACCGCTCCTCGCTCGCCGCCTCGGGGATCGCGCTGCTGGAGGAGCCGGCGCTGTGCGAGACGGGCGCTGCCGACCCGGGCTTCGAGGACGTGTACGAGCAGGTGGAGCTGTACGGCCGCGTGTTCGGGCGCGAGGAGCGGGCGGCCGAGGTGGCGGCCGGGCTGCGCGAGCGCGTCGAGGCCGTGCGCGAGCGGGTGGCCGCCGCCGGCGCGCCGGTGCGCACCGCGGCCGTGCTGTACCCGACCGTCGGCGGCGGCGTCACCTACGCCTACGGCGCAGGCAGCACCGCCACCCCGCAGCTGGAGGCGGCCGGGTTGCGCAACGTGTTCGCCGACGTGGACCAGCGGGTGTTCGAGGTGACCCGCGAGGAGCTGCTGGCGCGCGACCCGGAGGTGCTGGTGCTGCTGCACGGCGACGGCGAGCCCGGCCCCGTGCTCGAAGCCGTGACGGGACTGCCGGGCGCGGAGGGGATGAGGGCGGTCCGGGAGGGGAACGTCCTGGTGCAGCTGTTCAACTTCACCGAGCCGGCCACCCCGCTGGCCGTGACCGGCCTGGAACGCGTCGCGGACGCCTTCGGCCCCGGCGCCCCCGCCGCGGTCGCCCCGTGATCCGCGCGCGCGGCGTGCGGTTCTCCCACCGCCGCCACCCCGTCCTGCACGGCGTGGACCTGGAGGCGGCCCCCGGGCGCGTGCTGGGGCTCATCGGCCCCAACGGCAGCGGCAAGACGACGCTGCTGCGCACGCTGCACGGCTCGCTGCGCCCGGCCGCCGGCAGCGTGCACGTCGACGGCGACGACGTCGCGGGGCTGTCAGTGCGGGAGGTCGCGCGCCGGGTGGCGATCGTGGCGCAGGAGGGCGAGGGGGGCCTGCCGCTGAGCGTGGCCGACGTCGTGCTGCTGGGCCGCACCCCGCACCGCGGCGCGTTCTCCCGCGCCGGCGCCGCCGACGAGGGCATCGCGGCGGCCGCCCTGCAACGGGTCGGGGCCCTGCACCTGGCGGGGCGGGCGTTCCCCGAGCTGTCCGGCGGCGAGCGCCAGCGCGTGCTCATCGCCCGCGCACTGGCCCAGCGGGCGCCGAACCTGCTGCTGGACGAGCCGACGAACCACCTGGACGTGCGCTACCAGCACGAGGTGCTGGCGCTGCTGCGCGGGCTGGGCCGCACCGTCGTGGTGGTGCTTCACGACCTGAACCTGGCCGCCGCGCACTGCGACGAGCTGGTGCTGCTGGTGGAGGGGCGCGTGGTGGCCACCGGCGCTCCCGCGGACGTGCTCACCCCGCAGCGCGTGGAGGCCGTGTACGGCGTCGAGGCGCACCAGGTGGAGGTGGAGGGCGGCTTCCAGCTGGTGCTGCGGCCACCGGCCTCACGGGACGGGGTAAGCCCCCTCCCGGGAGCTCCCCGCCTCCCCGGAGTGCTGGGCCTGCACGGAGCGCACGGCCAGCGCGGGTAGCAGCCACCAGCACGCCGTCACCAGCAGCCCGATCCCCCCGGCGGCCACCGCACCCGCGACGCGCCCGGCGACGACGTCGACGACGAGCAGCACCGCACCCACCACGACGAACCCGACGGCGGCCAGGCCGGCCTTGGCGAACCTCGTGCCCACCCGCACCAGCCGCGCCTTGGACCGCCGCTGGAACAACGCCCGGTGGTACCCCACGGGTGCGACGAACAGCACGATCGCGATGACGGCCATCAGGAGCACCGACACGTACACGGTGCGCTGGAAGGTGTCCAGCTCGTCGAAGCGGGACTGGAACGGCAGCGTCAGGAGGAACCCGGCGAGGAGCTGCACGCCGGTCTGCACCACGCGCAGCTCCTGCAGGAGCTCCACCCAGTTGCGGTCCAGCCGCTCGGTGGGCGTCTCGTTGCGCAGGCCCGCGTACGGGTCGCCCGGTCCGGTGATGGGGGTGCTCACCGGGCCCACGGTAGGGATCCCCGCGGCACCCGGCAGCCCGGGACGTCCACGGGCGCGCCGGCGGCGGTGCTCAGACCACCTCGTCGTCGGGGCCCTCGAGGAGGGCGGGTTCCTCGCGCTCGTCGGCGTCGGCCGGCTCGGGGCGCTCGGCGGCGCGGCGCAACCGCTCCTGCTCGGCGGCGTCCTGCACGGCGTCGACGTCGTCGGGGCGCGGAGCGGTCTGGGGCTGGAAGTCCTCTGCACTCGTCTCGCTCACGGGCCCACCATGCCGCGCCCACCGGCCGCCGTCGACCCGGGGCCGGACTCCAGGTCCAGCAGCAGCCGCTTGGCGGCCGCGCCGCCGACGTACTCCCCGGTGCCGCCGTCGCTGCGCACGACGCGGTGGCAGGGCACCAGCAGCGGCAGGGGGTTGCGGGCGCAGGCGGTGCCGACGGCCCGCACGGCGCGGGGGCTCCCGGCCAGGCCGGCGACGCGGGTGTAGGTGGCCGTGGTGCCGTAGGGCAGCGCGCGCAGCGCGCCGAGGACGTCGCGGCGGAAGCCGGCGGCCAGCGACAGGTCCAGCGGCAGGTCGAACCCCTCGCGCCGGCCCTCGAAGTACTCGCCCAGCTCGCGCGCCGCCGCCTCCAGCCGGGCGGGGGCGTGCAGCACGCGCGGGCTCAGCCGCGCCGCGAGCGCCGCCAGCACCGCGTCGTGGTCCTCGCGGCCGAAGGCCACCCGCACCACCCCGCGCTCGGTGGCGGCCAGCAGCAGCGGCCCCACCGGGGAGTCCAGCGTGCGGTACGCCACGTCCAGCAGTCCGTCGGCGGCCGCGCGCGCCGCCAGGGCGGCCCGCAGCGCGGCCAGGTCGGCGCCCTCGTCCGCGGCGCCGGGCAGGTGCTCGTCCACCGCTCCCCGTCCCTGCATCACTCCTCCTCCCGTTCCGGTCCCCAGGTCCTGCGCAGCGCGGCGATCCCGTCCGCCGCCGCGCGCCGCGCCGCCTCCGGCGTGCCGCCCACCAGGGCGGCGACCTCGGCGTGCGGCAGGCCGGCGAGGTGGTGGTAGGCCACGCACCGGCGTTGCTTGGGCGGCAGCGCCGCCACGGCCGCCCACAGCCGCGCGTCGCGCACCGGGTCGTGCGCCGGGCCCTCGGGTGCGGGGGTCTCGGGCAGCCGTTCGGTCGGCACCGGCCGGCGGCGGGCGGCGCGGTGAGCGTCGACCGCCTTGCGGTGCGCGATCGTCACCAGCCACGCCCGCACGTCGCTGCCGGGCGGCAGCGAGGGGTAGGCGCGCAGCGCCGCGAGGAACGTCTCGGACCAGGCGTCGTCGGCCGCGTCGGGGCCGACGACGGCACGGCACACCCGCAGCACCACCGCCCCGTGCCGCTGCACGACGGTCTCGAACGGCTCCAGCGGCCCCGGCGGTCCCGGCGGTCCCGGCGGTCGCCGCCGCACGTCCTCGCGTTCTCCCACACCCGGTGGACGTCCGGGGGCGGCCCCGCGTGAGATCGCGGACGGGGCGTCGCCGGGAGCGGGGCGGCTCACCGCGCGGCGGCCCCGGCCAGCGCCCGGCGCAGCTGCAGCTCGCCGGGCGCCTGCACGGGCAGGAAGGCGGCCTCCCGGCGGCGCCGGGCGGCCGGGTGGGCGGCCCGGTAGCCGGCGCCGGCGGCGAGCAGGCCCTCGACGGTGACGGCGCGCGCGACCAGGTGCAGCGCGTCGAGGCGGGCGGCCGCGGGCCCGGTGGGCCCCTGGTGGCCGGGCTCGCGCGCCAGCCGGCCCAGGCGTGCGGCGAGCCGGTCGCGCTCGCCGAGCAGTTCCCGGTGGTCCCCGCCCGCGACGCCCTCGGCGCCGTGCAGGTGGGTGGCCGCACCGTCGAGGGCGGCGTCGGCGACGCCGAGCGCCAGGGCCGCCTGGGTGAGCAGCATCACCGGGCGGCAGGCGCCGACGAAGGCGGTCAGGTCGCGCGCGAGGACCGCACCGGGACCGGCCACGGCCCCGTCCAGCTGCACGGCCGCGGTACCGGTGGAGTTCAGGGCCAGCAGCTCGCCCACCGGCCGCAGGTGGACGCCGGGAGCACCCAGGCGCACCAGCGCCACCAGCCGCCCGCCGTCGGGGGTGCGGGCGGGCAGCACGAGCGCGGCGTCGTCGAAGAGGTTGGACGCCCACGGCAGCTCACCGTCCAGCCGCCAGGAACCCGCGCGGGTGGGCGTGGCCACGACGGGCACCGGCGGCCCGCCCGCGACGTCGGCGAGGGCGGGTGCCAGCGCGGTCGCTCCGCACGCGGTGCCGGCGCGCAGCCCGGCCAGCAGCTCCCCGCCGCCCCCGGCGGGCGGGAACCGCTCCAGGTACTCGACGACCACGGTCTGGGACCAGGCGGAGAAGGCGTCGGCCAGGCTGGCGGAGGCCACGGCCCGCAGCACCGCCACCGATGCCGCCAGCCGCTCCCCCGGAGCACCGGAGGGGGCCAGCAGCCCCCACCGGCCGAGCAGCCGCAGCCCCTCGCGCACGTCCCGCTCCCCCGCGTCCACCGCGGCGGCGGTGACCGCGAACCGCTCCGCGACCGCCCGCAGGTCCGCGGCCGTCCCCGGCTCCAGCGCGTGCGCTCCGGTCCCCGTCACGCGCCCCATCCTGGCAGGTGCGCGTGACGGGGACCGGGGACGACCGGGGGACGACCGGGGGGACGACCGGGCCCGGCTCAGGCGGCCCGGGCGCCCGTTCCGCCGCCGGCCGGGCGCACGTAGTCGCGCGGCGCGAGGCCGCTGACGACCTCGGAGGAGTCGTAGGAACCCGACTGCCACACGGTGCGGCTGCGGGAGCGGTCCCCGCCGCCCTCCACGTAGACGTTCTCCCAGTCCACGTCGATCCGGTTCAGCGAGCTCACCCACAGCAGGAACGCGGAACCCGAGTCCGCACCGACGAGGTTCACGTTGCGGATGTCCCAGTCACCCAGGGAACCGGAACCGCGGGAGTACGGCTGCAGGAAGAAACCCTGGTACTCGAGGTTCTTGGCGGTGAAACCGTCGACCCGCAGCGCGTGCGGGCCGTTCCACACCTGCAGGGCGTCGCCGCCGATGTGCTTGCCGCTGCCGCCGGGGTACTCGACGTTCACGCCGTCGATCAGGATGTTGCGCAGGTTGACGGTGAGGGAACCGCGCTCCCCCCGGGCATCGATGTTGATGCCCTCCCAGATGTGCTCACCGGCGCAGTGCAAACCCTCGATGTGGACGGTGCGAGGGCCGGCCGAGCGGTTGTTCCCCGTGATGTACAGGCACCGGTTGTCGTTGGGAGTGTCCTGCCCGGAGGGGAAGTACCTCTTGGAGGGTTTCACCGTGCCGCCGACGGAGACGACGTTGCGGCCGCCGTTCAGCTGCAGGCCGCCCTCGACGTCGACGGGGGTGGAGGGCCACTCGATGCGCACGTCCCGGTCGGACGGCGCGGTGAAGGTGCGGTTGGTGGCGGAGGGGCGCCACACGAGCGCGTCGGCGGCCAGGGCGGGCGTTTTCAGGAACTCCCGTCCCGCCTCGCCGGCGGCCGCCCCGGTCGCGCTCTCCACGGCAGCGGTTTCCGCTTCGACGGCGGCACCGGCTGCCGCCGGTGCCGCACCGGCGCACAGCAGTGCGGTGAGGGTGACGGCGACGGATCTGAATCGGGTGCGACGGGTGCGGACGGACATGGATGACCCACTTTCGGGAGGAGGCGGTCGTGGGCCTGCCGGCACGGGCGGGCAGGCGGAAGCGTGCAGGCCCGGCCTCTCCAGCCGTCCTGCGCGTGGCAGGTGGGGTTCTACCTCCGGGGGGTCTCGGGGAGCAGTGGGAACTGCTCGGCGTCCTGGTGCCGTACCCCCCGGTCCGGCTGTCGGTTGCATCGTTGGGGTTGGAACCGGCGTTGTCAAACACCTGGTGATGTTCGTCACGCTGCCGACCTCGTCGCCGGAGCGGGTCCGGTGACGGCGACGGGAACCACGAACCCCGGCCCGGACGGCTCCCCCGCCACCCCGTTCCCGTTGCCACGCAAGGCGTTCCACCTACCGACGGAAACTCGTCGTCCACGCCGCGCGAGCCGCGCACGTCGCGGGGCCGGTCGCACGGGTGCCCCGGGAACCCGCGCGGTGCTGCGGCCGCTCCAGCGGCTGTTCCAGCAGCTGCTCCACCGCCTGCCGCCGCGCGCCGGCGGCGGCCGTCAGCCGCCCGCCGTCACGACGGCGTCGACCTCCACCTCCACGAGCAGGCTGGGGTCGATGAGGGCGGCGACCTGCACCATCGTGGCGGCCGGGCGCACACCGGCGAAGTACTCACCGTGCGCCCGGCCGACCTCCTCCCACCGCGAGATGTCGGTGACGTGCAGGCGGGTGCGCACGACGTCGGCCAGGCTCGCACCGGCCTGCGCGAGGGCGGCCTCGACGCGGCGCAGCGCCTCGCGGGTCTGCGCGGCGGCGTCACCGGCGGTTCCGGCGGCGGCCCTGCCGTCGGGACCCGCGGCGGTCGTGCCCGCCACCCACACGTGGTTCCCCACCCGCACCGCGCGGGAGTAGCCCACCAGGGGCTCCCACACGGCCCCCGACGACACGAGGACGCGCCCGCCCTGCTGCTGCTCGCTCACGCAGGGCAGTGTGCCGGACGGGCGGGAGGACGCGCGCGCCCCGCCGTCAGGGGCGCAGGACCAGGTCCTGGACCGCCGAGGGCGCGGCGCGGACGGTGCCCGACAGCCGCTGCCCGGGCCACTCCGCCGCGCGGGCGACCCACTCCCGGTAGGACACCTCGCGGTCGCCGAGGACGAACCGGTCGTTGCGGTCGTACCGGATCACCGGCCCGTACGCGGTGGCGATCGTGCCGGCGCCCCCGCCCCAGACCTCCCGGGGCGCCAGCTCGTACGACAGCGAGGACCTCGTCGGGCAGCCGGTGATCGCCACCCGGGGCGTGCCCTCGTCGGCGCACGCGGGCCCCGAGCAGTGGGAGTCCTCCGCGTCGCCCGCGCTCAGCGACGCGAACGCCACCACCGACGTGCTCGGCACGATCGGCCAGAACGACCGGTCCTCGCCGCTCGCCACGGGCAGCCGCAGGGTGACGCGCTGGGGCGCGCCCTCGCAGCGACCCGTGGCCTCGGGGCCGTCGGTGCCGGCCCTCACGCCGAAGTCGCCGCCGTCGTACCAGGGGGCGCTGGTGTCGTACTGGTCGAGGAGGGCCTCGACGGTGAAGGGGGTGCCCCTCGGGCAGGTGACGGTCACCGCCCAGGTGACCGAGGTCCCGCGGGCGTTCGAGGACGCCGTGGGGGCGACCCGCAGGTCCGTCACGGGCGCCGCCTGGGCCGGCGCGGACGTCAGGGTGAGGCAGGCGGCACCGACGAGCGCCATCGCACCACGGGGCATTCGCATACCGTGAAGTTACGCGCAGTAGCGACTCGCTGACTGGCGAACGCCTGAACAGGTGACGAGGCCCCGCAGCCGTGCGGCTGCGGGGCCCGCCCCGCGGTTCAGGCGGTGAGGTCCACCGGGCCGTCGACCGGCGCGGGCCGCTCGCACGTCGTGGTCAGCTCCACGCTCGCGCGGGTGTCGGCGGCGCGCTGCACGGACTCCATGACGTCCAGGACGTGCAGGGCGACCTCGTCGCCGGCGCGGTGGGCGCGCCCCTCGCCCAGGGCGACCGCGAGGTCGGCGAGGCCGTAGCCGCGGCCGGCGCCCAGGTACCCGGCGCGCACACCGGCGTCGCGCCAATTCGCGTCGTGGTCCGCGCCCGGGCCGGGCGGCGGCGCGGTGGCCGCGGAGTAGAGCTCCACGGTGCCGTCGAAGTGGTTCGGGTCGGGCACCGACAGGGACCCGCCGGTGCCGTGGACCTCGATGCGCGGCAGGCGCGCGGCCCAGGTGTCGAAGCTCATCACCAGCGTGGACACGGCGCCCGAGGCGTGCACGAGGACCCCGGACACGGAACTGTCGGTGGTGACGTCGAAGGACTCCCCGGCTCGCGGGCCCTGCCCGATCGTCCGGGTGGCCGACGGGCGCCAGGACACGCCGACCACGCGCTCCACCGGCCCGAGGAGCTGCACGAGGGAGGTGACGTAGTACGGGCCCATGTCCAGCAGCGGGCCGCCGCCGGGCTGGTAGTAGAAGTCCGGGAAGTGGTGCCAGCGCTCGTGGCCCGGCGTCGTCATGAACGCCGTCGCGGAGTGCGGAACGCCGATCTCCCCGGCGTCGACGAGGGCGCGGGCGGTCTGCACGCCGGTGCCGAGCACGGTGTCGGGGGCGCAGCCGACCCGCAGACCCGCGGCCGCGGCGGCCTCGACGACCTCGCGGCCCTCGGTCACGGACATCGCCAGCGGCTTCTCGCCGTAGACGTGCTTGCCGGCGGCCAGGGCCTGCAGGGCGATGTCGGCGTGCGTGGACGGCAGCGTCAGGTTGAGCACCACGTCCACGTCGTCCGCCGCCAGCAGTTCCGGCAGGGCCAGGACGCGGGCGCCGTCGTGCTCGGCGGCCAGTGCGCCGGCGCGCTCGGTGTTCAGGTCGGAGACGGCCGTGACGCGCAGCTGCGGCAGCCTCTGCAGGCACGCGGAGTACTGCGCGCTGATCGTGCCGGCGCCGACGACGCCGACGCGCAGGGGCTGGGTCACCGGGCCGCCCACAGCAGACCCCTCTCGACGATCGTCTTCACTGCCGGGTTCCTCAGGACGCTCATGTCGTGCCCGGGGGTGGCCACGAAGACGCGCCCCTGCCCCCACTGGCGGGTCCAGACCGCGGGGGAGGTGACCGGGCGGTTCCACGGGTCCCACTCGCGCACGGCCTGCGTGGTGGTCGCCAGGACGTCGACGTAGTCGTCGGTGAGGACCCAGTACTGCTCGGTCACCAGGTCGAAGTCGCCGATGCCGGCGGTGACCGGGTGCTCGGCGCCCGCCGCCGTCATCTCCACGCGGTAGGGGACGAAGTTGTCGGTCTCGTCCCCCTCGCGCTCGTCGGGGTGCTTGCCGGGGTGGCAGGCGAACTGGCCGCCGACCAGGTGGAGGTAGTCCGAGGAGTTGCGGTAGGAGTCGGCGATGCCGCCGTGCCAGCCGGCGAGGCCGGTACCGGCCTCGACGGCCGACATCAGCCCGGACAGCTCGTCCTTCTCGATGCTCGTCATCGTCATGCACTGCACGATCAGGTCCACGCCGGCCATGTAGGCCGTGTCTGCGTAGACCTTCGTGGAGTCCTCCTCGACGCGCACCTCGAACCCGTTCGCGCGCAGGTGCGGGATGAACGCGTCGGTGGCCTCGACGGGGTGGTGCCCGTCCCAGCCGCCGCGCACGACGAGCGCTTGCCGTTCGGTCACGAGGAGCGTTCCTTCCGGGGGTTTCCGGTGCGGTGGTGCGTCACTTGCTGAAGCCGGCGGTGAGGCCGGCGATGAGCTGACGGCGTCCGATGACGTAGACCACGAGGATCGGCAGGGTGCTGAGGACCACGGCGGCCAGGACGGCGGGGATGTTCACGGTGTACTGGCCCTGGAACGTCCACAGCGCCAGCGGCATCACGCGCTTCTCCGGGCTCTGGGTGAGGACCAGGGGCAGCAGGAAACCGTTCCAGACCTGCAGCGCGTTGTAGATGCCCACCGTGACGATGGCCGGCCGAGTCAGCGGGAAGGCCAGGCGCCACATGCTGCCCCACTCGCTGGAGCCGTCCAGGCGCATGGACTCGAACAGCTCGTTGGGGACGTCGCGGATGAAGTTCGACAGCAGCAGCACCGTCAGCGGGATGGCGAAGGCGATCGACGGCAGGATCAGCGCCACCAGGGTGTCGTACAGCTCCAGCCGGATGATGATCAGGTACACCGGGATGATCGTGGCCTGCAGCGGGATGGCCAGCCCCATGAGGAAGACGCCGTTGACCGCCTTGAGGAACTTCCCCCCGCCGCCGCGCACGATGGCGAACGCGGCCATGAAGGACATCAGGACCGCCGGGACCACGGAACCCACGGTGATGATGACGCTGTTGAGGAAGTACCGGGCGATGTCCGCCTCGATGACCTGCTGGTACGCGGCGAAGGTGGGGTTCTCCGGCAGCGCCAGCGGGTTGCTGCCGAAGTACTCCGACTGCTCCTTGAAGCTGGTGACGACGATCCAGTAGATCGGCACGATGATGATCGCGAGCCAGATCCACCCGGCGAGACCACCCAGGTAGTTGCGTCGCTGGGAGTTGCCGCCGCGGGGTGCGCTGGACGCTCGCGCCGGCGTCCGCCGCGGGGTGGAGACGGTCGTGGCCATGCTCAGGCACCTTCCAACTGGCTGCTCTTCGAGTCCTTGCCGCCCAGGCGCTGCAGCGCGAGTGCCAGCGCGAGCCCGACGAGGACGAGGATGACGGCGATGGCGCTGGCCTGGCCCATGAGGCTGGCCCGGAAGCCGCGCAGGTACATGTCCAGCGCCAGTGCGCGCGTGGCGTTGCCCGGGCCACCCTGGGTCAGCACGAAGATCAGGTCGAAGAAGGTCAGCGACCCGACGACCATCAGCGTCGAGGACGTGATGATCGTGTACTTCAGCTGCGGGACGGTGATGTGGAAGAACTGCTTGACCCGGCCCGCACCGTCCAGCTGCGCCGCCTCGTACATCGAGGCGGGGATCTGCCGCACCCCGCCTTGGTAGATGAGCGAGTGGAACGGCACGAACTGCCAGGACACGACGAAGACGACGACGCCCAGCGCCAGCCACCGCCGGCCCAGCCAGTCCTGGTTCAGGAACGACAGGCCCAGGCCGGAGCCGATGCCGAAGTTCGGGTCGAGCAGCGCCTTGTAGACGATGGCGATGGCCGCCGAGCTCAGCAGCAGCGGCACGAAGTACAGCACCGCCAGGAAGGCGCGGTAGCGCTGGTGACCCGCGATGAAGACGCCGATGAGCAGGCTGATCGGCGTCTGGAACAGCCAGGACAGCGCCATGATGAGGAACGTCACCAGCAGGGCATTGGGCAGTTCCGGGTCCTTCAGGACGGCCGTCCAGCTGTCGAGGCCGGCGAAGCGGAGGTCCCCGATGCCGTCCCAGTCGGTGAAGCTCAGGATGAAGACGCCGATGAGGGGGATGATCCCGAACAGGGTGAAGAAGGCCAGGGCGGGCAGCACCAGCCAGGCCAGGGGGGGGGGGGGGGGGGGGCCGGCCCCCCCCCCCCCGGGGGGGCCCCCCGGGCCCGCCCCCCCCGCCGGCGTCGCGGGTGACGAAGCGGCGGTAGGCGGGGTCGGCCAGCAGGTCGGCGTGGCGGCCGCTGGCGACGACGCG
>NZ_JBJLRI010000081.1:0-16196 GCF_050871405.1 Kineococcus esterisolvens | reverse complement strand
CTTGCTGCCGCGGGCGGGGGGGCGCGCGGGGGGCGGCGGCCCGGCGCCCGCCCCCCCCGCCGCCCCCCCCCCCCCCCCCCCCCCCCCCCCCCCCCCCCCCGCTCCGGCCCGCTCAGCCGGCCAGCGGCAGCTGCACCGTCGCGAAGGAGTGCGGCGGCAGCTCGACGGTGAGGGTCGAGCCCTCCACCCGCACCCCTGCGAGGGCGCGCGGCTCGACCGCCGTCTCCTGCCCGGGCACGTTGTGCGCCGCGACGTCCGAGGCGGTGAGGACCTCGCCCGTGGGCTCGCCGACGGCGCGCCCGCGCAGGTCCACCGTGAGGGTGACCGGCGCCTCGGTGTCCAGGTTCGTCAGCGACAGCAGGGCCACGTCGTCGCGGACGGACGCCGAGGCGGAGAACGTGCGCAGCTGGCGACCGTCCACGTCGCGGACGGGGGCCTGCTCGCGCAGGTGCACCGCCAGCGAGGCGGCGCCCTGGTGCCGGCGGTTCATCCGGAACACGTGGTACGTGGGGGTCAGCGAGAGCTGCGCGCCGTCGGTGAGCACCACCGCCTGCAGGACGTTCACGGTCTGGGCGATGTTCGCCATGACGAGGCGGTCGGCGAAGCGGTGGAACACGTCGAAGTGCAAGCTCGCCACCAGCGCGTCGCGCAGGGTGTTCTGCTGGTACAGGAACCCGGGGTTCGTGCCGGGCTCCACGTCGAACCAGGTGCCCCACTCGTCGCAGACGAGACCGATCCGCT
Organism: Kineococcus esterisolvens; assembly: GCF_050871405.1. NCBI lineage: Bacteria > Bacillati > Actinomycetota > Actinomycetes > Kineosporiales > Kineosporiaceae > Kineococcus > Kineococcus esterisolvens. The sequence continues at coordinate 15,455 of NZ_JBJLRI010000081.1, read as the reverse complement.
TGTCCGGGTCGTAGGCGTCCATGACCCGCGCGTGGCCACCGAGGACGCGCTCCATGTCCTGCGCCTTGAGCATGGTGCGGTAGTAGTCGTCGGTGCCGAACTCCGTCGCCGAGCCCTTCTGCTCCCAGGACGGTCCGGTCCACGTGTAGTAGTGGAAGGACACCGCCTGGACGGGTGCGTGCCCGTGGCGCTCCTCGACGCCCTTGCCGCCCAGGCCGCTGACGGTCTTCATCAGCGCCTCGGTCCAGCCGTAGTCGTCGTCGCTGGCGCCGGCGGCGATCCGGTACAGCCGGTTGTCGTCCTGGTCGCGGCAGTACGTGGCGAACGTGCGGGCCTGAGCGGCGAACTGCTCGGCGGTCATGTTGCCGCCGCAGCCCCAGGCCTCGTTGCCGATGCCCCAGTACTTCACCTTCCAGGGCTCCTCGCGGCCGTTCTCCTTCCGCAGCCGCGCCATCGGGGAGTCGCCGCGGCGGGTGAGGTACTCCACCCACTCGCTCATCTCGCGCACCGTGCCCGAGCCCACGTTGCCGGACACGTACGGCTCGGTGCCCAGCAGCTCGCACAGCGCCATGAACTCGTGCGTGCCGAAGTGGTTGTTCTCCTCGACGTCGCCCCAGTGGGTGTTCACCATGCGCGGCCGGTCCTCCTTGGGACCGATGCCGTTCATCCAGTGGTACTCGTCGGCGAAGCAGCCGCCCGGCCAGCGCAGGTTCGGGATGTCCAGGGCCTTCAGGGCCTCGACCACGTCCAGGCGGATGCCGCCGGAGTTGGGGATCTCGGAGTCCTCCCCGACGTAGAAGCCCTCGTAGATGCAGCGCCCGAGGTGCTCGGCGAAGTGGCCGTAGACGTGCGGGGAGATCGTGGCGCCGGCGACGTCCAGGTCGACGACGGCGCTCACGGGGACGGGTGCGGACACTGCTTCCTCCAACGTTGTAAGGACCCGGCGGGACACGACGCTACCCGCGTGCGGGAAGCCCGTCCGCCCCCGGGGCGTTCGAACCGTCGTGAGCACCCGCACCGGCGACCCCGCCTCGCGCCTGGTCGTCACCCACGACGAGACCGCCCACCGCTACGAGGGCCGCCTCGACGGCGAACTGGTGGCGATCGCCGACTACGTCCCCCGCGACTCCAAGCGCGGCACGGTCCTGGCGATGGTCCACACCGAGGTGGTCCCCGAGCACCAGGACGAGGGACTGGCCAGCGCCCTCGTCGACGGCGCCCTGCGGGACGTGCGCGAACGCGGGCTGCGGGTGGCCCCCGCGTGCTCCTTCGTGCAGCTGCACGTGCGGAGGCACCCGGAGCGGTACGCGGACCTCCTCTGAGCAACCGGCACGGCAGGATGGGGGGCGTGTCCGAGGATCCGCAGACCGTGCAGGGTGCCGAGCGACCCGTCCGGAGGCGGGCGCGGCGCGCGCCCGCCTCCGCGGCGGTGACGCTGCACGACGTCGCCCGCGCCGCGGGCGTCTCGCTGGCCACGGCCTCCCGGGTGCTCAACGGCAGCACGCGCGTGGTCGGGGAGGCCCTGCGCGAGAAGGTGCTGGCGGCTGCGGCGCAGCTGGACTACTCCCCCAACGCGCAGGCGCAGGCGATGGCCCGGGGACGTTCGAACGTCGTGGGCCTGGTGGTGCACGACATCGCCGACCCGTACTTCTCCACCATCGCGGCGGGCGTCGTGGAGCGCGCCGCGGACTCCGACGTCATCGTCACGCTCGCGGTGACCGGGGCCTCGTCGGCCACCGAGGTCGCCCACGTGGCGACGCTGCGCCGGCAGCGGGTGCGGGCGGTGCTGCTGGCCGGCAGCCGCTGGCAGGACGACACCTCGACGCTGGCCCTGCGCGAGGAGCTCAACGCCTTCCGCGCCGGCGGCGGCCGCGTCGCGGCGATCACCCAGGACGTCCTCGGCGTGGACACCGTCCTCATCGACAACCGCGAGGACGCCCGCCGGCTCGCCGAGGAACTGGTGGGCGCGGGCTACCGGGAGTTCGTGCTGCTGGCGGGCCCGCAGCACGTCTCCACCGCCGTGGACCGCAGCACCGGTTTCCGCGCCGCCCTGAGCGCGCACGGGCTGCAGCCGGTGCTCGACGTCGAGTGCGCGTTCACCCGGGACGGCGCGCACGGCGCCATGAGCGAGGTGCTCGCCGGTGGCCTGCCGCGCCGCCAGGGCCGGCCGCCGTGCGTGCTCGCCGCCAACGACGTCATGGCCGTGGGGGCGATGGCGGCGGTGCGGGACGCGGGGCTGTCGGTGCCGGGCGACGTGGCGGTCGCGGGGTTCGACGACATCCCCACCCTGCGCGACGTGAGCCCGGCGCTGACGACGGTGCGGCTGCCGCTGGCGGAGCTCGGCGGGCGCGCCTTCGACCTGGTGGAGGAACCCTCCGCCCACCGGCGCGTGGAGCACGTCACCGGGCAGGTGCTCCTGCGGGAGAGCACCCCACCCCTCGGGTGAGCGCCCGGGCCGCCCGTCCCCGGCGCGTACGAGCGCCCGGTCAGCCGGTCACAGCAGCCGGTCGAACGGCGACTGCGCCAGCGGCCGCCAGTCCGGCGAAGCCCCCTGCAGCACCATGACCGCCGCCGCCAGCGCGACCAGCAGCAGCACGCCGATCACGATCCCGGTCTCGCGCTCCCCGCGCAGGACCGAGCGCACCGCTCCCCGCGCACCCCGCTGCAGCGAGCGGCTGCCCGGGCCGAACCAGGCCACCAGGGTGCCCGCCAGACCGCCCAGGGCCAGCAGCCGCGGCGAACCCGGGTCCGCGCCCAGCGGCCAGCCCGCCACGGTGCCGCCGATGAAGACCACGCTCACACCGACCAGCAGCGGCACCACCGAGGCGAAGGCGGTGGAGACCGCGGCGCGCAGCACGTGCCAGGGCGTGGCCGCCGTGACCGCCAGCGCGTCCGTCGGGCGGGGCCCCGCCTCCCAGCGGCGCCGGAACAGCGCCGAGGAGGCCCGGTCCACCGTGCGCGCCAGCACACCGCCGAGGAAGGCGATGACCACGCCCGCGGTGGGGGCGACGGCGAACACGCCCACCAGGGCGAGCAGCCCCGCGAGCAGCGTCCAGGAGCGCTGCGGCCGGGCCGGCTGACCGTTCGTGCCCGTGCGCGGGCCAGCACCGCCGCGGCGCTCCTGCTCGGCGGGACGGGTGCCCGGCGGGTGCGGCAGGGGCGGGTGCGGCAGGGGCGGGTGCGGTGCCCGCCCCGCCGGCGGCTGCGCCGGACCGGGACCGGGCACGCGGGGGATCCACCCCGGCGGCGCCTGCCGCGCGCCGGGCCGCGCCGGGGCCTGCGGCACCGGCGTCGTCGGCGGGGCCACCGGGGGCAGCACGCGCGTGGACTCCGCCGGGGACTGCGCCGGGGACTGCGCCGCGTACCCGCCCGGGGCGGCGGGGTGACCGGGCCTGCCCACGACCGGCAGGACGGACGTCTCCGGCGCCGACGGGTCCGGACCGATGAGCGAGGCGAACCGCGACGGCGGCTGCGCGCCGCCCGCGGGCGTGGGCACCGCGGCCGTCCCCGACGCGTCCGCCGCACCGGGCTGCGGGCCCGTCGTGGCGCCGTCCAGCGCGCGCAGCAGTTGCTCGGGGTGCGGGCGGTGCGCGGGGTTGACCGCCAGCGCCGCCAGCAGCGGACCGCGCAGGTCCGCGGGCACGCCCGTGAGGTCCACGTCGGCGCGGCGCACCCGGTCCAGCACGACCTCCATCGGCCCGGACCCGAAGGGCGGGCGGCCGCTGGCGGCGTAGGCGACGGTGGCGGCCCAGCCCCACCAGTCGGTCGCCGTGGACACCCGCCCGCCGGCCACCACCTCCGGGGACAGGTACCCGGGGGTGCCCATGACCAGGCCCGTGGAGGTGAGGCGGACGTCGTCGGCCACGTGCGCGATGCCGAAGTCGATGACGACGGGGGCGCCGTCCAGCAGCAGCACGTTGCTGGGCTTGAGGTCGCGGTGCACCACCCCGGCGGCGTGGATGGCCTGCAGGGCCTCGGCGAGGCCGTGGCCGAGGTCGCGCAGGCGCCCGCCGCGCAACGGCCCGCGCGAGGAGACCACCGCCTCCAGCGACGGGCCCGGCACGTAGCGCGTCACCAGGTGCGGCCACGGGGAGTCCACGTCGGCGCTGATGACCTCGGCCACGCGCGGTGAGCGCACGCGCTCGAGCGTCTCGACCTCGCGGGCCAGGCGCGCGCGGGCGTCCGGGTCGGTCGCGATGTGCGGCTTGAGGACCTTCAGCGCGACGGCGCGGTGGTCGCCGTCCAGCGCCAGCCACACCACGCCCATGCCGCCCTCGCCGACCACGCGGTCCAGGCGGTAGTCGCCGAGGCGGTCGCCGGGTGCGGGGGTGTGCGGCGGGTGCGCGGCCGGCCGCCAGCCGGTGGCCGGCGTGCGCGGGTCCGCCACGGGCGGCCACGGGTCGCGGTGCTCCCGGTGCGGGTCGGCGCGGTGGTCCTCGTGGGCTCCCCCGGGGCGCGCCGGCGCCGCGTCCGGGGAGCGCGGGAAGGGGGTGACCACGCCCCCACGGTACGGCAGCGGGCGCCGTCCGCCGAGGTGCCGGCGGGGCCCCTCCCGGCTCCGGACGGGTTCCCGCCGGGGTCCGTGCGCACCGCGGAGACGTGCTGCGCACGCGGCGTGCACACGACGTGGACGGATCGTGGACGGGTCCGTCCGTGACCTTGCCGGTAGGGTCGGTCGCAGCGAACCCGAGGAGGATCATCCCCATGCCCGGTGACTACGACCTGGTGGTGGTGGCCAACCGGCTCCCCGTGGACCGCGTCGAGGAGCCCGACGGATCGACGTCCTGGCGGCGCAGCCCCGGTGGTCTCGTGACGGCCCTCGAACCGGTGATGAAGCGCGAGGACGGCGCCTGGGTCGGCTGGGCCGGCGGCGCCGGCGAGGCGCCCGAGCCCTTCGACGCCGAGGGCGTGCGCTGCGTGCCGATCCCGCTGTCGGAGGAGGAGGTCGAGGAGTACTACGAGGGCTTCTCGAACGGCACGCTGTGGCCGCTGTACCACGACGTCATCGTCGCGCCCGGTTACCACCGCAGCTGGTGGGACGCCTACGTGCGGGTCAACGAGCGGTTCGCGGAGGCGGCCGCGGAGCAGGCCGCGCAGGGCGCCACGGTGTGGGTCCAGGACTACCAGCTGCAGCTCGTGCCGCGGATGCTGCGCCGGCGCCGCCCGGACCTGCAGATCGGGTTCTTCAACCACATCCCGTTCCCGCCGTTCGAGATCTTCGCCCAGCTGCCGTGGCGCAAGGCCATCATCGACGGCCTGCTCGGCGCGGACCTGGTGGGTTTCCAGCGCGCCGCGGACGCCAACAACTTCGCCCGCGCGTGCCGTCGCACCAGCAACCTCCCGGCCCGCTCCGGCCGGATCCGGCTGGACGCCGAGGACGGGCGCGAGGTGCGGGCGGCCTCGTTCCCCATTTCCATCGACTTCCACGCCCTCGACGAGCTCGCCCAGCGCGAGGACGTCAAGGCGCGTGCCGCGGAGATCCGCCGCGACCTGGGCGACCCCGAGCACCTGCTGCTGGGCATCGACCGCCTCGACTACACCAAGGGCATCCTGCACCGGCTGAAGGCGTTCGAGGAGCTCCTCGACGACGGGCGGGTGAGCGTCGGCGAGGCCGCCCTGGTCCAGGTCGCCACCCCCAGCCGCGAGCGCGTCGAGCAGTACGTGCAGCTGCGCCAGGACGTCGAGGTCGCCGTCGGGCGCATCAACGGCACCCACTCCTCGATCGCCCAGACGGCCGTGCACTACCTGCACCACTCCTACGGCCGCGAGGAGATGGCGGCCCTGTACCTGGCCGCCGACGTCATGCTCGTGACCGCCCTGCGCGACGGGATGAACCTCGTCGCCAAGGAGTACGTGGCCTCCCGCCACGACGAGCGCGGCGTGCTGGTGCTCAGCGAGTTCACCGGCGCCGCCGACGAGCTGGGCGGGCAGGCGCTGATGGTGAACCCGCACGACATCGACGGGCTCAAGGACACCGTGGTGCGCGCGCTGCGGATGTCCCCGCGCGAGGCGGCGCGCCGGATGCGGGCGCTGCGCCGCCGCGTGAGCGACCACGACGTGCAGCGCTGGGCCGCCTCGTTCCTGGAGGCGCTGGCCGAGCACGCACCCGACCCCCGCGGCACCGCCGCCGAGGTCGCGGCGAGCGCCGAGCGGTCCGCGTGAGCGCCGGGAGCGGGCTGCCGCAGGAGCTGGTGGCCGCGCTGGAGGCGTTCGCGGCGCGCGGGCGGGTGCTGGTGGCCCTGGACTTCGACGGCGTGCTGGCGCCCATCGTCGACGACCCGTCCGCGGCCCGGGCGCTGCCGGCGGCGTCGGCGGCGCTGGCCCGCCTGGTCACCACCACGGACGTGGCGCTGGTGTCCGGCCGGGCGCTGGACGACCTGCGCGCCTGCGCGCAGCCGCCCGCAGGCGTCGTCCTCGTCGGCGGCCACGGCACCCAGTCGTCGCTGGACGACGCGGGCGGCGCCGCGCTGACCCCCGCCCAGCAGGACCTGCTGGCGCGCCTGGTCGAGGAGCTGGACGCCCTGGCCGCCGGCCGCGAGGGGGTGCACGTGGAGCGCAAGCCGATGTCGGCGGTCCTGCACACGCGGCGCGCCGCGCGGGACGTGGCGGCCGAGGTGACGGAGCTGGCGCTGGCCGGTCCGGGAGCCCTGCCGGGCGTGCACGCGCTGCGCGGCAAGGAGGTCGTGGAGCTGGGCGCCGTGGAGCTGGGCAAGGGCGCCGGGCTGCGCCGGCTGCGCGAGCAGCTGTCGGCCCGGGGCCCGGGCGTGGGGGCCGTCCTGTTCGCCGGCGACGACGTCACCGACGAGGACGCCTTCGCGGTGCTGTCCCCCGCCGACGGCGACGTCACCGTGAAGGTCGGTGGCGGCGAGAGCGCCGCGGCGTGGCGGGTGGGCTCGCCGCAGGACGTGGCGGTGCTGCTGGAGCGGCTGGCGGACCTGCGCGAGCGCTGAGCCCGGTGCCCGGGTTCAGCGGACGGTGACGGCCACGGCGCGCTCGCGCTGGCGGCGCACCCACCAGCGCCCGAAGGGGTCGGCGTAGCGGGCCAGCACCGGCCCGATCACCGCCATCGACAGCACGTACGCGGCGGCCAGAGCCGCCAGCTGCGGGTCCAGGCCTGCTGCCGTGGCCAGGCCGGCGATGACGATGGAGAACTCCCCGCGGGGGATGAGCGCGGCGCCGGCGCGGATGCGCCCGGGCACCGCGATGCCGGCGCGGCGGGCGGCGACCCACCCGGTGACCAGCTTGGTGAGGACGCCGAGGACGACCAGCGCCAGGGCCGGCAGCAGCACCGGCGGCAGGCTGGTCGGGTTCGTGGTCAGCCCGAAGGAGACGAAGAACACCGCGGCGAACAGGTCGCGCAGCGGCTCCAGCGACCGGCGCGCCTCCTCCTCGAGGTCGCTCGACAGGCTGATGCCCAGCAGGAACGCCCCCACCGCCGCGGACACGTGCAGCGCCTCGGCCACGCCGGCGACGAGCAGGGCCAGGCCGAGCACCCGCAGCAGGGTCACCTCGGCGGTGCCGGCGGAGACGAAGCGGGAGACGTACGAGCCCCAGCGCAGCGCCACGAGGAGCGCCACCGCCAGGCAGGCCAGGGCGATGACGACCGAGCCGGTGGCCTGCCACACGCCGGAGGCGGCGAGCACGGCGGTGAGGACCGGCAGGTACACGGCCATGCCGAGGTCCTCCAGCACGAGGATCCCCAGGACGCTGGGCGTCTCCCGGTTGCCCAGGCGGCCGGTGTCGGCGAGGACCTTGGCGACGATGCCGGAGGAGCTGACGGCCGTGATGCCGAACAGCGCCAGCGCCCCGACGGGCCCGTAGCCCAGGAGCAGGCCGACGGCGGCGCCGGGCAACCCGTTGAGGACGAGGTCCAGCACGCCCACGGGCGCCTGGCGGCGCAGGTTGCCCAGCAGGTCACCGGCGGAGTACTCCAGCCCCAGCAGGAGCAGGAGCATGACGACGCCGATCTGGGACGCCGCCTCCAGGAACTCCTCGGGGGCGTTGAGCGGGACGACGCCGCCGGCGCCGAACGCCAGGCCCGCCAGCAGGTACAGCGGCACGGGTGAGATGCCCAGGCGCCCCGCGAGGCGCCCGACGATGCCGAGGCCGACGATGATCGCGCCGAGCTCGATGAGCAGAGCTGCGGCGTGCACTCCCCGACCAGCCGCCTTCCCGTGTCCGCGGGCCCTGCGGCCCGGCCTGCGTCAGCCCTTCGTCAGCACCTCGGCGGTGGCGCGCACGCCCTCCTGGGTGCCGACGACCACGATCTTGTCACCCGCCTGGAACCGCTGGGACGGCACCGGCGACGGGATCACCTCGCCGTCGCGCACGAGCGCGACGACGGAGGCGCCCGTGCGGGTGCGGATCGCGGCGTCGCCGAGCGTGCGGCCCTCGTACGGCGAGCCGGGCTCGACGTAGATGCCCTCGGTGGCCAGTCCCTCGATCTGCTCGCGCAGGCGCGCCAGGCGCTCGACGACGCGCGGCTGCCCCAGCAGCTCGGCCAGGACCTCGGCCTCCTCGGGGTCCAGGTCCACGACGGAGTGGCAGGCGTCGGGGTCGTCCTGCGAGTAGACGAGCAGCTCGCGCTCGCCGCCGCGCGTGGAGATCACGCCGATGCGGCGGCCGCGCGAGGTCGTGAAGTCGTGCCGCAGCCCCACGCCGGGCAGCTTGGTCTCTTCCAGGTCCACGGTGGGAGTGTCCTCCAGGGCAGGGGGAGCCCGTGACAGGGGCACCGGCTGTCCCCCGGACGCCGCAGCGTCCACCCCCCTCAACGCGCGCCGGGCCCCGCCGCATCCCGTCGCGGGGCCCCCGCCACCCGCTCGGGTGTGTCGCTGGTCACAACCCTTGCCGGGCGTCGTCGCGTGGGGCAGTATCCGGGGCACCGCGACGTCGCGACCACTTCGGGCGACGATGCCGCGGCGGTCGGAGTCGCGGGCGACTCCCGGGCCATCGGCCCGCTGGATCCCCCGCCGCGCCGGTCACAACTCCACACCGCCCGGGAGCAGCAGCGACCGGGTCCGTTCCACTACGGATCGTCCGGCACGTACCTGCCGGTGGAAGGACTGATGACGATGGCCACGGTCACGTTCGACAAGGCGACCCGCATCTACCCGGGCGGAGACAGGCCCGCCGTCGACGCGCTGGACCTGCACATCGAGGACGGCGAGTTCCTCGTGCTGGTCGGCCCGTCCGGCTGCGGCAAGTCCACCTCGCTGCGCATGCTCGCCGGCCTGGAGGACGTCAACGGCGGTCGCATCCTCATCGGCGACCGCGACGTCACCACGGTCCCCCCGAAGGACCGCGACATCGCGATGGTGTTCCAGAACTACGCGCTGTACCCGCACATGACGGTCGCCGACAACATGGGCTTCGCCCTGAAGATCGCCGGCACCCCCAAGGAGGAGATCAAGCGCCGCGTGCAGGAAGCGGCCAAGATCCTCGACCTCGAGGCCTACCTGACCCGCAAGCCCAAGGCCCTCTCCGGCGGCCAGCGCCAGCGCGTGGCCATGGGCCGCGCCATCGTGCGCCAGCCGCAGGTCTTCCTCATGGACGAGCCGCTGTCGAACCTGGACGCGAAGCTGCGCGTGCAGACGCGCACCCAGATCGCCTCCCTGCAGCGCCGCCTGGGTGTCACCACCGTCTACGTCACCCACGACCAGGTCGAGGCCATGACGATGGGCGACCGCGTCGCCGTCCTCAAGGACGGCATCCTGCAGCAGGTCGACACCCCCCGCCGCATGTACGACCACCCCAACAACGTCTTCGTCGCCGGCTTCATCGGCTCCCCCGCCATGAACCTGCTCAGCCTGGACGTCACCGACGGCGGCGTGCGCCTGGGCGACTCCGTCTTCCCCGTGGAGCGCGCCTCGCTGGCGGGCACGGGCGACAAGCTCACCCTCGGCGTGCGCCCCGAGGACCTCGAGCTGTCCGACCGCGGCCTGCCCGTGCGCGTCGACGTCGTCGAGGAGCTCGGCGCCGACGCCTACATCTACGGCTCCCTGGCCCAGCCCGGCCAGGAGGACCACCAGGTCATCGCCCGCGTCGACGGCCGCCGCCCCCCGGAGAAGGGCTCCACGGTGCACTTCGTGCCCAAGCAGGGCCACGTGCACCTGTTCGACCAGCACTCCGGCGAGCGCCTGGGCGCCTGACGCCGCAGCGCACCGACGGACGGGCCGCCGCCCCCGGCACGGGGGCGGCGGCCCGTCCCGCGTCCGGGGCGCTCCCCCGGGCCGCGTGAGAGAGGATGGCCAGCGTGAGCGCGCCCACCACGACCTCGCTGCAGATCACCGCGGCCAGGCCCTACCCCGAGCTCCTGGACCTCCCGTGGGAGGTGCCGCTGGAGGAGTGGCCCGACGAGCACCTGGCCGCGCTGCCGCGAGGCATCTCGCGGCACGTCGTCCGCTTCGTGAAGCTGGGCAACCGCGTGCTCGCCGTGAAGGAGACCAACGCGGAGATCGCCCACCGCGAGTACCGGATGCTGCGCATGCTCAACCGGCTCGAGGTGCCGTCCGTCTCCCCCGTCGCCGTCATCACCGGCCGCGTCGGCCGCGACGGCGAGCCCCTGAACTCCGTGCTCGTCACGCGGCACCTGCAGTACTCGCTGCCCTACCGCGCCCTCTACAGCCAGACCCTGCGCCCCGACACCGCCAAGCGCGCCGTCGACGCCCTCGCCGTCCTCCTCGTCCGGTTGCACCTCACCGGCTTCTACTGGGGCGACGTCTCCCTGTCGAACACGCTGTTCCGCCGCGACGCCGGCGCCTTCGCCGCTTACCTCGTGGACGCCGAGACCGGCGAGCTCTACGACGTGCTGTCCACCGGGCAGCGCGAGTACGACCTCGACGTGGCGCGCACCAACATCGCCGGTGAGCTCATGGACGTCGTCGCCTCGGAAGCCCTGGACGCCGACCTCGACGAGGTCGTGGCCATCGCCGACCGCATCGTCTCCCGCTACCGCGCGCTGTGGTCGGAGCTGACCGAACCGGAGTCCTTCGAGCGCGGTGACCGCTGGCGCGTCGAGGCCCGCATCCGGCGGCTCAACGACCTCGGCTTCGACGTCGGCGAACTGGCCATCACCACCGACATCGACGGCACCACCGTGCGCATCGAGCCGAAGGTCGTGGACGCCGGGCACCACTCCCGGCGCCTGCTGCGCCTCACCGGCCTGGACGCCGAGGAGAACCAGGCCCGCCGGCTGCTCAACGACCTCGACTCCTACATGGCGGCCGCCGACCGCCAGAACGAGGACGAGGAGATCGTGGCCCACGACTGGATGAACGCCGTGTTCGAGCCGGTGCAGCGGGCCGTGCCGCGCGAGATGCGCGGCAAGCTGGAACCCGCCGAGCTGTTCCACGAGGTGCTCGAGCACCGGTGGTACCTGTCCGAGCGCGCCGGGCGCGACGTCGGCCTGGACGAGGCGGTGCACTCCTACGTGGAGAGCGTGCTGCCCGGCAAGCCCGACGAGCGCGCCGTCCTCGGCGTCGACACGCAGGCCGTCCGCGTCATCGCGGAACGCTGAACCACACCCCCGGAGGACGACCTTGCCCACTGACAAGCCCCGCGTCGCGCTGACCGGTGCCGCCGGCAAGCTGGGTCAGGTCGTGCTGCGCGACCTGCTGGAGAACGGCTGGTCGGTGCTCGCGCTGGACCAGGTGCGCCCGCCGACGCTGAGGCCCGGTGACGACGCGCAGTTCCTGCGCATCGACCTCACCGACCACGGGCAGGTCGTCGAGGCCCTCGCCGGGCGCACCGACGAGCGCCCCGGTCCCTTCGACGGCGTCGTGCACCTGGCGGCGGTCCCCGCACCCGGCCTGCTGAGCAACTCCGCGACGTTCCGCAACAACTCCGCCGCGACCTGGAACGTGTTCGACGCCGCACGCGCCGCGGGGATCCGGAACGTCGTGTGGGCCTCCAGCGAGACGCTGCTCGGGTTGCCGTTCGACGCAGCGCCCCCGCCGTACGCGCCCCTGGACGAGGAGTACCGGGTGCGCCCGGAGTCCACCTACTCCCTCGTCAAGGCGCTCGAGGAGGAGATGGCGCACCACTTCTGCCGCTGGGACCCGCGGTTGACGATGACCGGACTGCGCTTCTCCAACGTCATGCACGTGGAGGACTACGCGCAGTTCCCTTCCTTCAACGCCGATCCCCACCTGCGCAAGTGGAACCTGTGGGGCTACATCGACGCCCGCGACGGCGCCCAGGCCGTGCGGCGCTCGCTGCAGCGCACCGGACCGGGCGTGGAGGTGTTCATCGTCGCCAACGCCGACACGGTGATGAGCCGCTCATCGGCGGAGCTGATGGCCGAGGTGTACCCCGGGGTGCAGGTGCGCGGGGAACTCGGAGAGCACGAGACGCTGCTGAGCATCGACAAGGCCCGCCGGCTGCTGGGGTACGAACCGCAGCACTCCTGGCGCGACCACGTGTGAGTTCCCGGGTGGTGCCGTCACCGACGGCACCACCCGGGACGGTCCAGCGCCCGGTCAGGCCGCGGTCTGCTCCGCCTGCACCGACAGCAGGAACGCCTGCAGCGCAGCCAGGTCGTCGGTGTTGATCTGGTCGACGTGCGCGGCGACCAGCTCGCGCCACACCGCCTCGCGTTCCGGGCCGGGGGTGTCCGGCGTGGCCCAGAACCGCACCTCACGGCCCGCGAGGTGCGCGGCCTCGACGAACGCGTGCAGCCGGGTGCGCTCGGCCTCCGGCATCTCGCCCACACCCACCCAGGTGAACAGGTTGTTCCAGTTGTCGCTGACCAGCGGCATGAAGTCGGGGTCGGCGCCGCTCGCGAGGTCCCCGGAACGCCCGTCGTAGCCGGCGTGCCGCACCTGCTGGCGAGCCATGAGGTCCACCGGCCGGTTGCCGGAGACGACTGCGCTGACCGCGCCGTCCTCGCCGTCGTAGCCCTCGGCGGTCGACTCGTAAGTGGTGAACAGGCCCGCGTCGCGGCCGTCGTACTCGGCGAGGACCTCGTCCAGGCGCTGGTAGGTGGCGACCGCGTCGCTCTTGATGTCGATGAGCAGCTGCACCTGCTCGCCGTCGCCGTACACGCTGCCGCCGTTGTCCGCGACGAGCGCGGCCAGCGGGTCCAGGTACAGCGACTGCAGCGTGCGGGCGGGGTCGAGGTCCCAGGAGTCGTGGGCGACGAGCAGCTCGCCGTCCACGAGGTAGACGTCCGCCTCGACGCTGGTGAAGCCGTGGTCGAGGGCGTCCAGCAGGGGACGCTCGTGCTCGTAGTCGTTGTGGGCGTGTGCCTGCGGCAGCGACTGCACCGCGGGCTGCGGTGCGGGTGCCGCGCCGGGGTCGGCCGGCAGCGTCGTGGCGCCCGCCGCGGTGGCGGTCAGGGGCAGCAGGGCGGCACCGCCGAGGGCGGCGAGCAGGAAGGTGGCGGAACGGCGCACCAGGGCCTCCGTCGTGGGGATCAGCGGGTGGTCGACCGCGGACGCTACGAGGTGATCACGACGCGCCGGCGAACGCCCGGCGACGACTCCCCGAACAGCGTCCGTCCCCGCTCCGCGGAACCGCCGTCCCCGCCTCACCCCCGCCCGGTCCCGGCGCCGAAGCCACTGCTCCTGCAGCCCGACCAGCCCTCTACAACGCCGAAGCCATTGCTCCCGCGCTCCAGGAGGGCGAGCACTCGCAGGAACGCGGGCTCCTGCGCCGAGGAGGGTCGCCACCGGGGCGATCACACCGACCGACTCGAGCGCGTCTGCCGGGCGATGGCGCGGCGCACCGCGTCGACGACGGCACCCGGTTCCCGCATCATCCCCGCGGTCACGTGCACCACTTCCCAGCCGGCGTCGCGCAGCGCTCTCAGGCGCCGCCGGTCCCGCTCCAGCTCCTCGCGCAGCGCGTGCCACGCCCCGTCGTGCTCGACGGCGACCCGGAACTCCTCGACCGCCAGGTCGAGCCGTGCCACGAAACGCCCGGCGAGGTCGCGCACCTCCACGCCCGGCACCACGTCCAGCCCGGCGTCGTGGCAGAGCACCCGTACCCGCGACTCCTGCGGTGACTCGGCCCGCGGGTCGCACAGCAGCGCCGCGGCCCGGGCATGCACGACGTACGGGTCGTGGACGTCCTCGAGCCACTGCTGGAAGCGCATCGGGTCCAGCAGGCCGCCCCTCGCCAGCTGGTCCTGGTCGGCGACCCCGTCGGCCTTCGAAACCCGCGAACACACGTCGAACGCCGTGCGCTCAGCGGACGCGAGGGGAACGCCGCGCCAGGTGGCACCCGGCACCACCTCCTGCGCCAGCCGCACCCGGACCCCCACGGGCATCGTCCACCGGCCCGGTTCGGGCAACAGCACCTCCACCCGGTCCAGGGCGCCCGCGAGGGGAACACCGAGGACGGTGGCCTGCGACCGGCCCGTGCCGCCGGCGCCCGGCGGCAGGAGCAGACCTGCCGCTTCGACCCGGAGTTCGTGCGTCAACGGGACGGAGGCGGGTGCGTAGACGCCGCGCAGCACACGGCGCACACCCGGGCCCCGCAGCTGGCCGGGGGTCAGGACCCCGGCCTCGACGGCGTGGCGGCCGAGGAAGAGGCGGGGCAACGGAACATCACGACGACGCGAACGCACGAACCCAGCGTCCGGCGCGCTCGCCTCCGGCGCGGCGCTCCACCCTCCCTGCTGGGGGCGGAGGGAGGAGGGACGGGGTCAGCGGTGCCGGGACACCTCGTAGAGGGCGATGCCCGCCGCGACGCCGGCGTTGAGGGACTCCACCGCACCGGCCATCGGGATGCTCACCACCTGGTCGCACGTCTCACGCACCAGCCGGGACAGGCCCGCGCCCTCGGCGCCGACCACGACGACGAGAGGACCGTCCGCGAGTCGCAGGTCGGGCAGCGCGACGTCACCGTCGGCGTCGAGGCCGACGACGAAGAGACCCGCGTCCTTGTACTCCTGGAGCGCGCGGGTCAGGTTCGTCGCCCGCGCCACCCGCACCCGGGCCGCGGCACCGGCCGAGGTCTTCCACGCCGAGGCGGTCATGCCCGCCGCGCGCCGCTCGGGCACCACCACGCCGTGCCCTCCGAACGCACCCACCGAACGCACCACGGCACCCAGGTTGCGCGGGTCGGTCACCCCGTCCAGCGCCACCACCAGCGCAGGGCGCCCCGCGTCCGCCGCCAGGTCCAGCAGGTCCGCCGGGTGCGCGTAGTCGTAGGGCGGCACGGACGCCGCGACGCCCTGGTGCACCGCGCCGTCCGTGAGGCGGTCCAGGTCGGCGCGCGAAGCCTCCAGCAGCGGGATGCCGCGGTCGCCGGCCGCGGCGAGGATCTCCCGGACGCGGTCGTCGGAGTCGATGCGCGCAGCGACGTAGACGCCGGTGATCGGCAGCTGCGCGCGCAGCGCCTCCACGAGGGAGTTGCGGCGGGGGGGGCGCGGGGGGCGGGCCGGGGGGGTTGGGGGGGGGGGGGGGGGGGGGGGGGGGGGGGGGGGGGGGGGGGGGGGGGGGGGGGGGGGGGGG